>JAISCO010000029.1 GCA_031265535.1 Spirochaetaceae bacterium
TTTTTCTCTCGGCATGAAGCAGCGCCTTGCCCTGGCGCAGGCAATGCTTTCCCGGCCTGATTTTCTGGTCCTTGACGAGCCGGTTAACGGACTTGACCCGAAAGGGATTGTGGAAAACCGGGAGCTGCTCAAAAAGCTTGCCGCCGAAAAGGGAATGACCATTCTCATCTCCAGTCATATTTTAAGCGAGTTGTCATTGTTTGCCACCGATTACGGCATCATCCACAAGGGACGGCTTATTAAACAAATACTCGCCGACGAACTGCGGCGCGAGTGCCGTCAATATATACGGCTGCTTACACCCGAGGTCAATAAAGCCCTTGCATTGCTGAAAACCCGGTTTCAAATACAGGGCTTGCACATAACTACGGAAGGAGAAATAAGGATTTTTGAACAGTTTGACCGTATCGGACAGATAAATATGGCGCTCTGTAAAGAGGATGTTCCTGTCACTTCCATCAGTATGGAAGGGCAGGATCTGGAAGATTACTTTATAAAACTGACCGGAAACACCGGCAGGGGAGAAGCGGTATGACAAAGATCCTTGACGCTGATTTTTACAAACTACGGCACAATATCGGTTTTAAGCTGCTGCCCCTGGTGGTTATCGCCTGGTCTATAGTTACTTCCTGTTTTATGCTGTTCATCGAGAACGGCGCGACTGTCGAAGGCGAATATTTTACCAACGCCGATGTATTTGGTTTTATGCCCGCAGGGTATCTTGGCGCCCACGCCCTGTCCACCATCTCCAATGTTTACTCCATGGTCATCATCGTATTCTGCGGGCTTTTTATTTCCACTGAATTTACCCAGGGAACAATCAGGAACGCAGTCTGCGCCGGTGTTTCCCGCGCCAAAATGTATATTTCAAAATTAGCTGCCTGCGCCGCAATGCTGGCCCTCTGTATGTTCGTCTCCCTTGTCTCATTGGTCACGGGCTTTACTGTCCTCTATGGGTTCGGCGACGGGGCAGGTTTTTTCCGGGATACGGCGATGATGTTTGCCATGCAGTTTCTGTATCATCTTACCTACGCGGGGATCGGCTGTCTTTTGAGTTTTCTGATACCCAATATCGCGTTTGCTGTGGCGGCCGGAATGGTTATTGTCATTTTTGAAGGCGTGCTGGTTGAAATATGCACCGCTTTTGACGCGCTTCACGGAATCGCGCCGCTCATCCCCCAGTATTATGTAACGCGCCTTAATGATAATCCGGGCAATTTCGGTTTTCTGGTATCAGGGGCGCTTGTGAGTATTGTGTTTGTCCTTATCACTGCTGTTATAGGCTGTATGGCTTTCAGACGGCAGGATATTAAATAGGGTGTCCGCAAAGCAAGCGGCTTTGCGGACAAACCTTAAACAGAAGGGGTTTTGTATGCGCTGGATATTTTTCGTACTGAGCATGGGACTGTGTATTTCCGCCTTTGGGCAGAATGACGGAGACAACATTGTAGGAAGGTGGAGGAATGAACGGGAAAGACAGACTTTTCAGTTTAACGCCGACGGTACTTTTATCATGTCGGCAGACTACGAGGAAGTGGAGCGGGCCATGCGGGAGGAACAGGCCGGGGAAGGAGAAGTCTGGACCGACCGTCTCAGCGGAACGTACACGGTTACGGGGAAGTCTGTTGAAATGATCTTATCCGCCGACGGCGGGGTCCACAAGATGAAAATGACCAGGGTTAACGCCAATACCCTGCGGATGTATTTTCAAAACTATATACGTGTTACAGAGGACAAGCAGTGAAAAGATCCATTACCCTTATCGTTTTTGCCGTATTGGGCGGCACTTTTATTTTTGGGGAAGACGCGCGTCTCCCCGCCGTAAAGACCGGCAGATCCACCACATCTTTTGGGATTTCTTTTCTCCCGCAAATGTGGGATGACGGCGGCGATAAAGAAGACATTCCCAAGGCGCACGTGATTACCGCCGGTGAGCGTATCGAATATAGTTTTACCGGCTGCTTGAGCGGAGTATTCGACTGGTTTCCGGGCGAAAATGTTCTTTCTTCAACGGAGGATTCAAAAAGTCCCGCCGCCAACGGTTCCCACGATCCCGCGCTTGGAGTAAGATTTCAGATTATAGGATTAAACGCTCCGGTGAAACAGGAACGCTTCCGGTTGACCGTCGCTCCCCAGGTAATTTTTCCGTTTCCCAGCATAAATCTTCCTTTCTGGAAAGTTGGCATGGATGATAAACGGGGAAACAACGCCTGGGGCTTCGGCGGCGGCGTATCATTTGATACTGATCTGACTAAACAGTTTTTTCTTAATTTCCATGGTGAATTTTTTTCCTACCCCATAGAGAATGAAGCGAAAGTCAAACACGGCTGGGGAGCGGCTTTTGAAATTGAACCGCATTTTGAGACACACTTTACCGGCGGTACGGGTCTGCGTATCGGGCTTCCGGTACGATTCGCCTTCGCTCCCGAAAAAAAGATCAACGGCCTGGGCAACGGCCTTGATTCGTATTTTTTGTCCGCCTCACCCATGGCCGCCGTGTATTTTGACAATATAATCCCGGCGCGTTTTTCCGGCGGCGAACCCAGCCCGCTGGAATTATCGCTTCAATATTCCTTACCCGTTTTGGGGAAAAACACCGCCGCGCTTCATGCGGTCACTTTGGGAATAACAACGTTTTTTTAAGAAGACATTAAGGGAGA
>JAISCO010000004.1 GCA_031265535.1 Spirochaetaceae bacterium
AGTACGGGGTCAACCAAGGCTGCCCCAGTTTCGGCTACAACCGGCAATCGTTCTTACCAAACTGCCTTTAGTATACCAGCTTCCGCATCCCTTTTCATCATAGCTTCGTTATGCGAAATTTGGGTGGAAAATGGTTGACAAATTTTTTGAATATGATATTATAAAAATAAGGAGTATATCATGGACGAATATAATCATAATGTATGTTTGTTAATAAATGAACAAACAATGGACCAAAATATACAATTCGCATTATCTTGTCTAAAACGGCTTGATTTTTTATCAAAATTATTGGAAAATTCAGATGTTAAAAATATAGTGGAAAATATAAATAATTCATTAGAAACAATTAATGATATAGATAAATATTTAAAAACATTAAAACAATTATTATTAAATGACAACGCTGAGCATGAAACGGAATATGAATTGATGAATTATTACATATTAACAATAACGCAAATACTTAAATATATTAAAACAAAAGACAATAAATATATTTATAAATGTTCAGAGACGATATTGGATATAATACGGACAATAATGGCACATGAATATTATAAGGAAAATGAAGACGAAATGGAATTATATTGTTATTTTGATATGGCATTAGATCCTGAAGTTAATAGACAAAAGGAAATAATTAAAATAATAAAAAATGGAAATGAAGAACAACTGGAAGACTATATAAATAGAAACAAAATAGAAAGGAAAGAAATAATAAAAATATTATATGATGAAATATAAAATATAGTGAAGCCGCCCAAACTTCGCATAACAGGACTGTTTACGCTTCGCCGCCAGTAGGCGGCACGGCCTCCGCAACGGCTAGGTCATTCCGCTACGCTCCATTCCCACGCCGTTGCTCCGGCACATTTTGTCCGCCCTGCAAATGCTACGCATTTGTTTATTCGGGCGGCCAAAACGTCGTAAACAGCTGGAGCGTTATGCGACATTTGTCCAAAATATTTTAAATAGAGAGACTTGACAAATTAAAAAATTGCTTATATTATAGAAAGACCTTTACTTTACAAGGAGAATCAATTATTTGGAAACAAATGAAAATGACATAATTATCCATCCTCTTTTAGGTAATAAAATTGATTATAATAGCTTAAATGCCAAACAACAAGAAGCTTATAACTTACAAAAGGTTTCTGCAATTTTTGCTGAGCATGGTTATTTAGTTATTAAATTATCTGATGATTGGAATGGGGCTGATTTTATCGCTTTAAAATTTGGAACAGATGATTATTTAAAAGTACAATTGAAAGGCAGGCTTGGGTTTTTTAAAAAATATTTAGGTAAAAATATTACTATTTGTTTTTGTGATTCTGAAACACGAAATTATTATTTATATCCGCATGATGAACTTTGTGAAATAATTATGGAAAATCATGAAAACACAGATTCTTGGTTTAGTAAAGGAGAATACCATTTTCCTGAAATTAGTTATGAATATAGACAAGTATTAGAAAAATATGTTTTGTATGAACCATTAGATTAAAAATATAGTGTACGGACAAACGACACCTAACACTCCTGTTTACGCGCCCCAGCTATGCTGGGGACGCCGCCTTACGGCGATTCGTGCTGCGGTTTTGCTAGGTCAATCGCTTCGCTCACGCCCACGCAAAACCTCGACCGCCGCTATCGAAGTGAACGCATCTCCGCCCTCAACTTTTCCTTCTTCCCTTTTACTTTTTACCTGTCTTTACCTGCCGGTTGCTTTTATTGTCGCGTCTTCTACCGCTTCGATAAACTGATTGTACGCTATGGTAGCGCCGCTTATGGCGTCCACCGACCTTAGATCGCCGGTTTCACTTAGAGTTTGCGCGTATTGGGACATGGCGCGGACGGCAAGCTGAGCCTTGTTGTAAAAATCCTGATTGGAAATCGCGCCGTTCACCTTGCCGTACTCCTCGCCCTTGACCGTGCCGTCCTTTTGCAACGTGATAAACCGGCAGCCGGCAATGCGCCCGCCTTCAATGGTGATAGTAACTTCACCCCAAGCGCCGCTGTCGTCCACAGAACTTTTTCCGGTATAAACACCGTCTTTGTATGTGCGTTTCCCGCAGCCTGACAGTAAAACCAAAAGCGTTAAAACGGACAACAAGCAAACAAAATATAAATTTCTTTTATTCATGACAGAACCTCACTCTGTTTTGGTCCGATTATACGCGATATACGCCCATGTTCCAGCACAACAGTACGCTCGGCGTCTTCCGCGACTTCGGGGTCGTGGGTTACCACAATAATCGTGCTTCCTTCCGCGTGCAGCTTCTTAAATATCTCGATAACAATCTGTTCATTCGCCTCGTCAAGATTGCCGGTCGGCTCGTCGGCAAGTATCAACATGGGATAATTTATCAAGGCGCGGGCTATGCAGACACGCTGTTGCTCGCCGCCGGAAAGCTGGCTGGGCAGGTGGCGGGCGCGTGAGGCAAGCCCCACACGATCCAGCGCTTCAAGCGCTTCCTTTTCATCGGGTATGCTGTGGTAATACTGAGCCGCCATCACATTTTCCAGCGCCGTCAGATAATTTATCAGATGAAACTGCTGAAAAATCAGGCCGATTTTATCGCGCCGTATCATCGTAAGCCCCCGCGCGCTCTCCCGTGAAATATCAACGCCGTCCAGAAGCACTTCGCCGGCGGACGGCTTATCCATGCAGCCGATTATATTCATCATCGTGGTTTTTCCCGAACCGGACGGCCCCATGATCGCCAGCCACTCACCCTGCTTTACCGTTAAGTTGATGTTTTGCAGCGCCTTTAGCGCCCCATAGTCCTTTGAAACATCCCGCAATTCCAGCAAATCCATAAAATCACTCCTGTTAGACTCAACACTTTTGACGCAAACTCAATATCGCGAAAAACCGCCCCCTACTCCCCGCGCAAAACGATTGCGGGATCCACACCCGCCGCGCTCCGTACCGGAATGATACAGGCGGCGCCGGTGATTATGACGGATGCCAGTATGGTAAGCGGCAAGAGCAGCGGCAAAAAAGTTATGGGACGGTTAAATACGCTTAACGCGACGCCTTGGGCAAAAACAAAGCCAAGAAGCGCGCCCAAAAGCCCGCCGAAAGCGCCGATAAAAGCGCCCTCGCCCAAAAATTCCGCCGCAAGACTCTCGTTGGCCGCCCCCAGCGCCTTACGCAAGCCTATTTCACGCCGCCGCTCCGCCACCACCGCCATCATCGTGGTTGCCACACAAATCATTATTAACAGCAGGACTATCACCGTTACAAGGTACACCAAGGCCCGCAGTTTGCTGAGAACCGCGCCCTCCGACTCGGTAAGACGTTTTACAAGACGGGGGCTGACGCCGGGAACTTCCTCGCTTATCGTCAGCGCAAGCGCCTCAAGCTCTTGCGCGGGGGCCGAAATGCTGCATTCCACCACATCTATTTTACCGCCGTCCCCCAGCATATCATCTAAATCATCCAGAGACATGAATATAAAGGCTTCTTCCTTGCCGCCGGACTGCGCTATGCCGGAAACCGTAAAATCGCGGCTGAACGGCTCGCCTGACGGACTGGTTCCGGTAATTGTGAAAGGACTGCCGGGCGCAAGAAGTATCGTGTCCGCCACCGCCTGACCGATTAGGGCTTCACGAGGCGCTTCCGGCCAGCGTCCCGACACAAACCAGTAGGGGCTCGTTTTCCGCGCCCCGTCAAGACTGGTTCCCGCCGCCATGAAAGGCTGTTCGTTGACCTTTACCATACGGTAACGGTAGGGCGCGGCGCCTATTAGTTCATCGGCAGGGATACATTTCAAAGCGGCGTCAACAGCGCCGGCATCAATTGACGCCGCGTTCCCTTCGGGAATTATCAAAAAATTCGTCCCATAGGAGCGGAATTCCTGACCCATCTGGCGGGGAATATCGTAATAAATCGTAATCAACCCCGAAAGTATGCTTGCGCCGACAGCCACCGCCAAAAGCGCCACTATCATTCTTGAACGGCGGCGGAGCAGGGCGCTTACTACCATTTTGATGTAAAAACGCTGCCTGCTGACTTTATTCCCGCGCGCGGCGTCCATATTCCGTTTATCTGCCATGCAGTACCTCCGCCGGACGAAGCGAAAGGAGCAGCCGTATTGAAGGGATGCTGCCGGCCATCGTTACCAGAAACACAAGAACCGCTACCAGCGGGATGACCATAGGCTTGATGCTGATTGCCGAGCCAAAGACCGAGTGGCCGATGATCTGGGCAAAACCGAGACCCGCGAAATAGCCCGCCGTTCCGCCTACGATTCCGGTTATTAAGATTTCCGCCAGAACAAGCGCGGAGATAGGCCAATCGTATGCTCCAAGCGCCTTTAAAAGTCCAATTTCGGCGGAACGTTCCATAACGCTTGCGGTTACAAGATTGGAGATGCCCAGAGCGGAACCGGCAAGGCTCAAAATGGTGATTAGCAGCATAAGAAGCTGGGTTTTTTCGAGTATAGCCCCCTCCGATTCCGCCACCTGCCGCACCGGTTTGGAGACCGCGTCCGTTATTACCTCGTCAATCTGATAGCATATCGCGCTCACATAGGCCGTGCAGTACCATGTTTCCCACTCTTTGATAGACAGAGCCCTGGGGTCCTGCGCCGCCCTGCGGGAAAGCTCGTTATCCGGCGTGGTGAGGGCGCTCACTTCAACACGACTGACCAAACCGGCCCTGTCCGCCAAATTCTGGACGCTCGCAAGCGGCATATAAAAATACTCGTCCTCGTCTCCGCCGGCGCTGAATATCCCCTCTACCGTGAATTCGGAGTTTTTTGCCTCTTCCCCGCCTCTCTCAGTATTTTGAAAAACGTTGTTTTGAAAAAGCACAGTATCCCCCAGCTTGAGGCCGTACTTCTTAGCCGCCGCCTCTCCAACCATAAGAGCGTTGGTATCGCCGTCATTCAGCCAGCGTCCCCGCACATCCCACCAGCTTTTAAGATTCCGCATTCCCGTATCCAGCGATTCCCCTGTCGGCAGTTCCAGATGATGGTTAAACCAAGCGCCCACGACCGGCGCTTCGTAGAAAACGCCAGCCTTATCCGGCAGGACAAGGCGGAAATTTCCGCGGGTGTTTAGATAGGGAGTAAAATCCACGATATTGAATGCCCAGAATATCGTCTTTATGTTTCCCAATTCCGCCTCGTTCAAATATTTGTCCGATACTCCCGACCCCTCGTTGACCCCGTAAAGATCGTCCAGCAGCGAAGCCCCCAGCGGAAGCACATTGATATTCGCCCCGTAAGTCTTTAACTCCTGATTTACCTTGTCGCCTACATCAAGCATCACGTTCAGCATGGCCGTAGCCAAAGACGCTCCCAGCGCGATTGTAAAGGCGACCATCAGCATCTTGCTCCGCTGCCTAAAAAGCGCGCCGCGTACCATTCTCCAAAACATTTTCGCCGCTCCTACTTGAACCTGTTTTTTTCGTTTTCCAGATTGATTGTTTCTATCACCATAAAGCCGCTCCGCAAAGTATAAGAGAGCGGGACGGGATTGCAGCCGCCTTTAAAGCCGATTGTGGAAATGTTCATCACGACATCGCACAGACGGCAGATTACCTCATCCTTTCTTTCGTAGTAACCGGTAGCGCCGCAGATGTCGCAGGCGTCAAGCCCCACCCCGTAGGCCGCCGCGTTTTTTTTGATGACGATAAAACGCACTTCCGTATTGTCCGAGGCCGTAAACGCAAAACGGTGAAGATGACCGTCTTCAATCTGCGTAACGGGTATTAAAATCTCGCCCCCGGCCAGTTCCATGGGTTCCGCCGGCGAGAGTACGACCCCGCGTTCAGTGTAGCCTTTAACGGCCGTAACCGCCAGCACCGAAACGGCAAACCCCGCCGCCACGACAGCGCACCAGCGCCGTTTTATCTTTAACACAGCCCTGGCCTTGCGCCGCGCCGCCGGATTTTTCGCGGGAGCGGGCGCTTTTAGTCCGGATATGAACACTAAGAGCGGCGATGCCAAAGCTATCGCCATCATCAGGCAGAAAAAAACAAGGCTGTTGTTTGACGTTATGATGATCAGTCCGAAAAGCCAGCGTATCATCGGGATAATGCGCCTGGCGAGCAAAAACTGCGCTATTATGAGCAGTTGGCTGCACATCGTGATCACAAGCGCTGCTGTAAGAAGTATTTTTAGAGGCTTCGCGGCCAGTTCCCTGCCGGTTTTGTAAAGCGCAAGCGCGCTCAAAACAACCACGAGCAGACCTGAGCTAAAACCTATCAGCTTAAACAGAGAGCTTGTGCTGAATATGCTTTCGCCGGTCAGCGCGAATTCTGTCGGATAAAGAAATATTGTCGGCATGGCATAAAAAAACAGCGCCGCCAAAAGCAGGGTTTGGGCGGCTTCTTGAACCGCGGTCCCCGGCGAGGGGCGCGTTTTTGGGCCTGGAAATTTGTTCCGCGAACACTTTTGAGGTATTTCCCATAAAAAAAACATAAAAACAATGCCGGATAGTATGGCGAAGGCAAGAGTCCACGTGTTAAAGAAGCCGCGGTTGATGAGCGCGGTAGTGCGGCGCAGCACGGCAAGGACCAAGGCCGCTGTCATACCGGCGGCGCAGCCTAACAGCGCGCGCCGTCTGCTTTCAGCGCCTGTTTTTTCTATTTTTTCTATCATTGCCAATAACAAAGCCGTCAGTATGCCTGTTGTCAATAAATTCTCTATCACTTGAAAGAAATATCTAAGCATAAGTCTCCATAAAAACTGTTATATTTAAGCGCAACCAGACAAGGGTGTTAAAACTACGCGGATTCCCCAGATTCTCGATAAAAAATCCATGAAACCCGCGCAATCAACAGACCGGTTACACTCTGAAACAGACGACAGCTACCATGAAGGGCCGGCGTAGTTCACTGTCCATTCCGCTACCAAAGGCGCTCCCCAGAATCTGCCCGGTACGCCGGTGGTTTGATCCACATGCAGTACGTAGCCCTGCGCCTCGGGGTTTTGAATGAGGAAGCGCACGGTGTAAGTACCGGGCGCGCCGCCCTTGGGCCCATTGCCGGGAAGTTTGACGTTAGCGCCATAATGGGGGCCGTCGCTGGCGTTCATAGGCATGAATGTGCCGTCGATCCTTTCACCGGTTGATTTTATGATCTCGTATCTAACCGTCAAGTTAGGCACAAAATCCCCCACCCCATAGCCAAGATCATTTTCCGCCGCCGAGATGTCCGCTTCCAGATGCATATCCGATTGGGAAGCGGGCAGTCCCGCCGAGGCCGGGATCATGTCTACCGGCTGAAAATAAACTCCCGCCACATTAAGCGGGCCGAGTTCGCGGTCATCCCCCAGTGGGAATTCCTCGAAACCGGCAGCCTCGCCGGGGTTTACCATACTGGCGGGCGCTGTGCCGCCTTGCTTCCCGCCGTTCGCAAACACGGCGGAAGAGCATACCGCAATCAAAAGAAGTACCATCAGATTTCTGATTTTCATTGTACCACTCCTTGTAAAAAATTTCTCGCAGTCAAAAGACCGTGAGCTATTGCCATAAAAACACTGCCGCCCAGATCCTGAGCTTCAACAGTGTCGAGATAGTTAAAACTAACTTTTAGCGCAGACTTCACTCAAAATTAGTTAAACCAAACATTACATTAAGATAGACCGCTCTAACTTTTTTGTCAAGTGGATTTTTTGACCGGTGGATTTTTTGTCAAGTAGATTTTTTGACCGGAAGAAGAATATTTACCTCAAAGTCGAAAAAGGAAAGAGGCGGACTCTTAAAAACTTATTCGACTTCTTTGACTTCGTGGTTAAACAATTCTGTGGGCCAAATGTAGCCCTCGCTGGCGGCGGAACGGCTTTCAAGCCTCACTGTTCACTGTTAATTGCTCATTTTTACTTGTTAATTCTATTGCAAGATTTCTTTGGGAAATACAAGGTTTAACACGCAAGAGTTTTTTTTATTTGAAAATTGAATTTTACGGCATGAAAAACCTTTAAGTTTATCTTTTATGTCCGAAAATTCTATTTTAAGAAGGTAATTCAATTTTTCCCGCATGGAAAAATTGGCCGTGTCTTCTGTTATAAGCCCGTCAGCGGCAGAGCGCGCGATAAGTTTGTTTATATCCATCCTGGCATGGCCGCGGCAGCATAAAATATGAACATTGCCGCCGTCGGTATATGCGTCAACGCTGATACCTTCATCATTATATTTTTCACTATCCGGCGCACAAAATAAAAGCCATTTTTCCACAAATGCGCTTAGTACAGATTTCAATTCCTTATTCTTTACAAAAGTATTAAATTTATTTTCGATTTTATTGAATTCAGAAATCAAATTTTTTGCGCCGCCCGGTACGGGTTCGCCATTAGCCGGCACGGAATTGTCTTTAACTTCTACCGCTTCAGATTGGACGGTATTGGCGGTATTACCAGCGGTAATACCGCCAATACCGCCGTCTCTTACGATTACAAGAAGTTTTTGAATTGTGTTTCCATCGCCTATGCGTTCAATAGCAAAATGTAGACAATGCGTGTCAAAACCACCGTCAAGGTTGGCAAACTGCGCTTTCACCTCTTTCAGAGGATTTTCTTTTTGCAGTTCGTTATCAGGCACAGACACATCAAAAACCTTATCCATAAAAGCGGAAATTTCTTTTAATTTTTCTTTGTCAAAAAAACCTGAAAAAACTGTCATGATAGGAACGCCGGCAAGTATATCGCGCCTAAAAATTTCTTCAAGAGCTTTTGAATACGAAGGCAGAATACGGCCGTTGCTTTCCAGTAAAAAGATGCCGTCGCGGACATATTGAAGAATGCTTTGATGTTCATGCAAACGTTCATCAATTTCTTTTTTCAAATAATGATGACAATTTTCCACGCGGTTTAGTTTGTTAAAAATAGCTTCCGCCATTCCCCGGCAATTGCCGTAACCGCAGGCGGCGCAGTTAAGAAAGTCTGATTCAGTGGTCTTTTTCATTTTATGATAAATAATATCAAGGTCTTTCTGGGTCGGCTTGCGGTAACCGGAAAGATTTTCACTGCAATCTTTATACGAGCGGCTATAGATTCCCGGCTTCCAGTAGTGGCTCAACTCGCCTTTTACGCGGTTTATTCCAAAAATAAGTTTATTACGCTGTTTTTGTTTTTTAAGCCTCTCCTCTATTCTTCTCTCCAGCATGGCGACAGGAAGTCCGTAATTACCGGTTCCCGGCCCGCCGTTGCAGCCTGTCGAACAGCTAAGGCAATCTATCAAAAACGGCGCCACATTCTCTTCCAACATTCGAGGAATATCATTCAGGTATTTATAAACTGTAGAAGAGCCTTCGATACGCCGTATTTTGGGTGAAAGCGCCGGCATATCGCGTACAACCGTATCTCTTAAGCCCCCGGGTGATGAAAAAGATACCGCCCGCTCAGCCATGGGCCCGTCAAAATCACACGGCGTAAAGTCGTGCAAGTCGATATAACGCTGTTCAATGACTTCTTTAAGCCGTATCAGCGCGACATTAAAATCAATATACCCCGTTTCTTCAAATTCACGTTTTTTCGCGGCGCACGGCGAGAGCGCCGCTATCTTGGCGTCCGCCAACTCCGGAAAGAAATTTTTTATCATAATCGCGGTATGCAGCATAGGACTGTGTACCGGCGCAAGATATTGAATAAGATGCGGCGCGTACAATTCGCAATAGTTGACGATAGCCGGGCAAGGCTGAGCTATAATTGTTTTTGGTTTTTCTTTTCGAGCGTATTCAATATAGCTTTTTGCCGTTAATTCCGCGCCGAAAGCCACATCAAAGACGGCTAAAACACCGCGTGATTTCAGAAAGCTGATTAGACGGAATATGTCGTCAAATACGGTTACGGCCGAGGGAGCTATTAAGACAATCATAGGCGTATTCGCTTCAAGAGCTTCAAAAAACGCTTCCGTATCATCGTTCATTGTCCGGGCGCGGCTGGCGCAAACATGGATACAACGCCCGCATCCCAGGCAGCGGTCCGCTATAATGGCTATCTTATCGCCCGATCCGTCCACGCAATTTTTTACGGGGCAAACCGCTATACAGGAATGACAGTTGTTACACTTCTCAGTGTCAACTTTTATCAGAGGCGTCATTGTTTGTACCAATCCGATAACGGCGTTGCTGCCGCCGCCTTCAACAGGCTAGAAACCAACTTTTTCAAAACTATCCGCGCCGTGATTACAGAGCGGGCAAACAAAATCCGCCGGAAGTTCCTCCCCTTCATGGAAGTAACCGCAAACCTTGCATATATAGCCTTTTCGTTTTGCCATTGTGATTGGCGGCTTTGGCTTTATGTTGTCGGAATAGTACTGGTACGTTGCGGACGGGGTGTTCGACAGCAATGCCGCCTCCGTTACCTCAGCAGTATACAGAGTATGCGTTCCCCAATCGCTGGAAGCTATCACCTTGCATGAATAGAAGGCGTTGGCGTACTTGGGCGCGTATAGCAGGCCGTTTTCACTTCGCCGCTTATCAGGGCAATCCGCAAACTTATCGACATTCCTGCCGCTTTGAAAACCAAAGCGCTGAAAAATTTTGAACGTTGTATCTGTTGTCAGAACGGATACATTGAACACGCCTGTTTTAAGAATGATGTCGTTGGTATAGTTTGCTTTTATGACGGCAATGTTAATACGTTTGGGCGTATCGGTGAGCAGCACCGCCGAATTTACGATACAACCGTTGTCTTTGCCGTCTCCGCGGGCTGTGAGCAGGAATAACCCGTAACTCATTTTGAAGAATGAAACCGGATTCAAAACTTTTGGGTCGTGTGGAGCCACCACATTTTTAGGCATGGTATCCGCGATTTTGGCGGCGAGCGCTTTAATTTGAGCGGATTGCTCATCTTTTACCGAAGAAAGCAGCGTTACCGGATTATCTATTATATTCCAACCCGTCATAGACTCGCAAATTTCCCGCATCAAGCGTCCCGAATCGGGCGCCCACGAGCCGTTTTCGATGAACGCCACACTTCGGTTTTGCAGATTATGCTGGCGTATATCGAGAAGAGCCTCTTCCATTCTGATAAAAATCCCGGCGTTGTATGTGGTCGCGGCGAATACAAGGTGGCTGCAACGGAAGGCTTCCGCCACGATTATTGAGGAGTCTGTAACAGACACGTCATAGACAACAATATTACGCACGCCCGCTTCCGCGAGAGCGCTCGTCAGTATGTTTACCGCATTTTCCGTGTTGCCGTATACCGAGGCATAGGCCACCATTACCGCGTTGTCCTCCGGCGTGTATGTAGCCCATTTTTGGTATTTTTCAACAAAGTAGGATATATTTTTACGCCAGATTGGCCCGTGCAGCGGACAGAGCATTTCAATCTCTATTCCGGCGGCCTTTGTCAGCAGAGCCTGTACCTGGTCGCCATACTTGCCGACTATATTCGTGTAATAGCGCCGCGCGTCATCAATCCAGTCACGGTCAAAATTCAGCTCGTCCGCAAACAGATTGCCGTTAAGCGCGCCGAATGTGCCGAAGGCGTCGGCGGAGAACAGAATTTTTAGCGACGTCTCATAAGTTACCATGACTTCCGGCCAATGCACCATGGGAGCCATCACAAAAGTAAAAGTCCGATTACCGGAACAAAGCGTATCCCCTTCCTTCACGCAAAGAGCGCGCGAATCAACGTCAAACGAGAAAAACTGCTTTATCATTGCAAAAGTTTTTTCATTCGCGACAATTTTTGCTTCCGGGTAGCGTAAAATCAATTCGCCCAAAGCCGCGGCGTGGTCAGGTTCCATGTGGTTTACGACCACATAGTCCAGTTTACGGGACTTCCCCAGCAAAAATTCCAGGTTTTCAAAGAAAACAGCGCTTACCGCCTTGTCCACCGTGTCCAGCAGAACGGTTTTATCGTCCATAACCAAATAACTGTTGTAAGAAACACCACGCGGGCTGGGGTAAACGCCCTCAAACAGAGATAAGCGCCGGTCGTTGCCGCCTATCCAGTAAATTCCGTCATTAATTAATCTTTCGTTGTGCATATTTCCTCCAAAAAAGTGTAGATGCGGCGCCGGCACATCATGATGTGCCGGCG
>JAISCO010000334.1 GCA_031265535.1 Spirochaetaceae bacterium
CCCCATTCGTAATGCTTTATCGTGTTTCGCAGTTTGTAAACGCCGTTCATCAAGCGCCCCTGCCCCGCGTCATTATCACTGTGGAGCGGTCGAGTTCCGCAAGCGCTTCGATGCTGTCCTTGCTTAAAAGCTCCCCGGAGCCCGCGCCGGGGCAGTCGGACGTAACGCTGAGCCACTCTTCCATTGAGCCTAGCATGGATGCCCAGAACGGGTATGTTTTGCACTGTATTGGGCGGTTTTGGTAGATTAAACAGCCGTCTTTCCAGAATACGCAGTCGAGCGATGTTTTTTCTTTGAGCGAAAGCCGTTTTTCATCGTCCCAGTCGATCCATCTGCAATAGGCCTGTACGAATTCCTCCAAACGCATATCCATGCTGTCCGCGATGCTTTCGGCATCCGCTCTCGACAAAAAGACGAAGCCCGGCCCCGCCCGACAACAGACCGAACAGCGTTTGCAGGAAAATCGTAATCCGTCCTGATAAAAAGGTGTTCCCAGCATAGAGCATCCTTATTTTAACAAATGTACACTACCTCATTCAAGGCGCCGAGGAGTGAGGTAAAAAGGAAAAGGGAAGAGGGAAGAACAGGGGGGATTCAGGTAAAAAGGAAAAGGTAAAAGATAAGAAGGAATTAACAATTATGAGGAGTGAGGAGTGAAGGGAGAAGGGAGAAGAGAGAAGGAAAAGGTAAAGGGAAAAGGTAAAGGGAAAAGGGAAAAGATAAGAAGGAATTATCAATTATCAATGAGCAATTAACAATGAGTAATTAAGAAGGTGGCATACGAGCAGGCTGTCGAGTGAGGCTACCAGTTGCGTATGCCAATCGCCGTTGCCTTACCGGCGGCACGGAGTGAAGGCTGCTTTCGGTATGCTAGCGCGGAGCGCATATAAACCCGCTTTGGGTATGTTAGCGCGGAGCGCATGTGCCTCCATGGCAAATGGGGGTTGAAAAGATGGGGGGGATTTTTTATAATTTAAGAATGCTTAGAGTAAATAACTTAGGAAAATTGGATGCGCGGCTAAAGATAATGGCGCGTCCGCGCGGCGCTTGTGACGAAGAGTGCGATGAAAAAGAAGAAGCAAAAAAAAACACTCCGGATTCTTTTGCCGACAAGATGTTAAAAACACGCACCATTCTACTGTCGGGCGAAATAAAAAAAGACATGGCCGAGCGTGCGATAAGCCAACTATTGCTGCTTGAAAATACAGGCGACGACCCCATCAGACTCTTTATTGATTCGCCGGGCGGGGACGCGGACGCCGGTTTCGCTATTTTCGATATGATACGCTTTGTAAAGCCGCCCGTGTGGACTATCGGCATGGGACTCGTAGCAAGCGCTGCGGCAATTTTACTATTATCCACCCCTAAAGAGCGGCGCGTCGGACTACCGAACAGCCACTACCTGATACATCAGCCCTTATCCGGCATACGCGGCGTTGCCACCGATATTGAGATACACGCCCGCGAACTGGAAAAACTGCGCGGGAAAATTAACAAATTGATAGCGGACGAAACAGGACTGGACGCGGCTCAAGTTGAAAAAGACACAGACCGCGATTACTGGATGAGCGCGGACGAGGCGGTAACTTACGGACTAATCTCCCGTGTAATAAAATCCCGCGCCGATATGGGCTAAGACTATGCATACAAAACACCCGACCGGCAAGACAATCATCGTTGTGGACGGCATGGGCGGCGGTATAGGCATTCAACTTGTAGGCAAGCTGCGTGAAGCGTTTACCCAGAATGTTGAAATCATCGCGCTGGGCACAAACTCGGTTGCCGTTGAACGCATGATTAAGGCGGGGGCGCACCGCGGCGCGTCCGGCGAAAACGCCATACGACATTCCGTACGTTTGGGCGATCTTATAATGGGGCCTATCGGAATAATCATCGGTAACAGCATGATGGGCGAAATTACCTGCTCCATGGCGGAGGCGATACTTGCCGCGCCGGGCGAGCGTATACTGCTCCCGCTGCAAAACGAGCACATGACCTTGGCCGGTTTAGACGGACTTCCACTAGCAAAGATGATAGAACGCGCTGTCGAGCTTGCAAGAGAGCGGATATAACAAAAAGTAAGAAGGAAGAAGGAAGAGGTAAGAAGGAAGAGGTAAGAGGTAAGAAGTAGCAATTAACAATGAGGAATGAGCAATTAACAGTGAACAATTAGGAATGAAGAATTAGCAGTGAGCAATTATCATATTTTAAGGAGAAACAGATGGCAAGAAATTATTTTATCGCGGGAAACTGGAAAATGCACAAAACAAGGGGCGAGGCTGCATCCCTTGCTAAGGAACTTGTCGCGGCTTTGAAGGACGGCAAGCATAAGTATCTTGTCGCGCCAAGTTTTACCGCGCTTGAGACTGTGGCGGAAATCGTTAAGGGAAGCAATATCCTGTTGGGGGCTCAAAACTGCGCACCTGAGGAACAGGGAGCGCATACGGGGGAAGTATCTGTGCTTCAACTTAAAGATGTGGGCGTTCAAACGATAATTCTGGGACACAGCGAGCGCCGGCATATTTACAAGGAAGATGACGCTCTTATCAACATCAAGGTACGGCTTGCGCTTAAACACGGCTTTGACGTGATACTTTGTGTGGGCGAACTGCTTGAAGAGCGCGAGGCCGGCAAGGCTGAAGCGGTCTGCAAACGTCAAACCGTTGAAGGCTTAAAAGACGTAGCCGCCGCCGATATTTCGCGCGTTACGATAGCTTACGAACCTGTTTGGGCTATAGGCACAGGAAAAACCGCCACGCCGGAAGACGCCGACGCCATTCATGCCTATATCCGCAAGGTAATAGGCGAGCTTTACGGGGCTGGCGCTGCCGAAAAAATAATTATCCAGTACGGAGGCTCGGTAAAACCGGACAACGCGGCGGCGCTTATGGCAAAAGAAAACATTGACGGCGCCCTTGTCGGCGGCGCGGCGCTGAAAGCCGATACTTTTGTCCCGATAGCAAAGTTTTAAACCGTTGAGCAAAATTATTTGCTGGTAAAAAGCCCCTTCCGCGCAAAAGTCTTTGCGCGGAAGGGGCATTGCCTTCCTGTAAAGTTTATGTTTTTAGAAGACTAAATTACGGCAGACCTTCAGAATGCATAAGACTTTCCCACCATGAATTATCGTCTAAATCTTTATCAATCTGCATAAAAAGAAGCCCGCTGCTATCCTGCGTAGGGTAAAGAATATTTTGTATATTAAGGTATGGCAGACTAACGCCGGGTATGGACGTATCCACAATACCGGCGCGGATCATAGTCTGCGGGTTGCGTTCCAAAGCGTCCCATGCGCGGGCGGCTTCGGCAAATTCACCAAGCGCTTCGGCACGGTACGATGATCTGCCAGTTCCGGCGGCAAGAGCGTTATATGTAACGCCAAGGTTGTTTCTGGCAACCATCATGCGCTCAACAATTTCGTAATGTTCAGGCCGCTCATGCGGAAACAGCATGGGAAAGCGGCTGCGTTCATTTTCAAGCGTGTTGACAAGGCGTTTAAAGTAGCCTTCGGCGGCAAAATAGTCCGACCTCATATACGAGGCTGTTCCGAGTGCGTTAAGCAGGCGGCGATTGTACGGCCTTTCCATAGAAACAGCAAAGAAATAGTTCATTGCGGGAGCATAATCGCCAAGACGGTAGTATGCGGATCCCAGTCTGTACCGCATTTCAGGCGGCGACCAACCGTTTTCTTCCGCGCTCTGATAAAAATCCACCGCTTCCCGCATATCGCCGGATTTTACGAAATAGGCAAGATCGCCCAAATAGGCGTACAATTCTCCAAACTCCGGTGAACGCCTTACTACACGGCGTTCAACCGCGTCTTCCATGATGTTCACGCCTTTAGCAAGAGCCTCTTCAGCGGAAATGAACTCATGGTCCGCAATCATCATACGCGCAAGCCGGCGCTGGGTATCCACACGGTATTGCGTACGCTTAGGCGACTCGATGCGCGCCGCGTCAAAAGCGTTGGCCGCGGTTTCCAGCATTTGACGTTCTTCCAGCGTTGCGCCATAGTTGTTGTAATATCGCGCAAGATGATAATGCGCCTCAGGAAGCGAGAAATCTTGTTTAGCCGCCCGCAGAAGCACATCCCGTATACCTTCAATCTCTTCGATGTATTCATCCGGTACGCCTTTTACGACTTCAAAACGTTTATCAAGCAGGTAGCCGCCAAGTTCCGCAAGGGACTCCGCGGGAATTTTACTTTTAGGGCGGCCCATGAAGTAATTTTGCAATGGGATAACCTCGCCCAGCTTGTCTGTCCTGATAAAATACAGCATCATGCGTTCCATGATACTATCACTTTGACCGTAAGCCGCCAGCAGCTTTGCGTAAGAAAGCCTTGCTTCCTCGTAACGCGAAAACTCGTACTCCCCCCACGCAAGATTGATGTCGCCCAGAGCCAAAAGCCCCTCACGGTCATCAGGGCTATAGTCCAGAATGTTTATCCGGATAAGACGGTCCGCTTTTTCGTAGTTACGCAGATAGTCCTTCTCCATCGCGGCATACTCTAAAGTTCCTTTTTTATCGCGGGGATAGTAGAGCAAAAGCGCGTCATACTTTTCTTCCGCGTACAAATACTGCTTTTCATCACGAAACAGTCCGGCATAGCGGTAAAACCAGTTTTTGTCCCGGTGTATTTTGAAAGCTTCTTCAAAACGCCGGTTCCCCAGCGCGTACTCCCCCCCCTCTATTTGCTCGTATCCGTTTTTATAGATCAGATAGGCGTGGACAGGCTTGTATATAAATTCATAACTAAGATACGCGATAGACGCGGCAAGAGCGGCGATGATCAGCGAAATACGGACAACAGGAAAGAATTTGTGAAAAAAAATATACCGAAAACTGGCCTGTTCCGCTTCAAGTTCTTCACCCGTCTTAAACCCTTTTGGAAGATTTATCTTCCTTTTCAGGATTTTGCCGGCAAGAGCGGCGGCTTCACGGGCGTTTCCGCCATTAACAAGAAGTTTTATAAGCTGAGATAAAAGAGCGGGTTCAACAATTTCCTCAGATATGATCTGTTCACAAGCGATTCTTAAATTCAGCGGATAGGACGCTATGGTATCCAGCAGCCGGCTTAATTGCTGGTCTGTAAGATTTATCGCGTCTTCTGTTTTTTTTGATTTGTCTTCCGCTACAGTAGGTACAATCGGCGGAACTTCCGCGGCATCAATTGGCGCAACAAAATCATCAATTTCAGCCGGATTTACCGGCTTGTCATCTGCCTTCTCTTCTTTTGGGGTCGCCGGGGCTTTGTCTTCAGCATCCGGCGGCGTTACTCCAGCATCCGGCGGGGCATCTTCAGGCGGTATGTCCGGAAAAAGAGACGCCTTCTCTTCGTCAGAGATTTCAGATACGGAAGGAGCGCCGTCAAATCCGCCGCTTTCCGCCGGCGTACCCGTTTCGGACGGAGCGGCGGCAGGCGGCGCGTCATTATCGCCAAAAAGATTATCGGGTATCGAAAAGTCATTGTCCCCAGCGTCCGGCGGCGCGTCATTATCGCCAAAAAGATTATCAGGTATCGAGAAGTCCTCGTCCCCAGCGTCCGGCGGCATATCATCATCGCCAAAACCTTTCAGTAAATCTTCAAGGTCAAACTTATCATCATCGCCAGACGCGTCATTAGACTCGTTATCAGGCGCGTCATCAGACCTGTCTGATGACGCGTCATCACCAGATGCGTCTCCTTTAACCGCGTTTTCTTCCGGCTGAGGCATCGAAGCTGCCGCGTCATCAATATTGTCTTGGGCGGGCTTATCCGTTTCAGATTGAGCGGCGGCTGGAGTGTCCGGCAGCGGCGGCAATTCATCCGGTATAAGGTCTTTAAACTGATCAAAAAGATTATCAAAAATAGGAACGTCATCATCAAAGTCCGTTTCGTTTGCTACCGGAGTTGGCGGAACAACTGTTTCCATATCCGCGCCGGCATTTTCAGACTCGGCGCCGGACTGATCGTCAGGCGGCGGCGTTTCCGGCGGCGGTTCGCTTTCCGGCGGCGTCTCATCTTCCATTGGCGCGGCACGCGGTATAGGCTCGTTGGTTGGCAAATCATATACCGGAGGATCGATTCCTTCGTCATTCAGAATCTCATTTTCATGGCCTATTTCGCCAAAGAGGTCTTGTAATTGTTTAAGTTCTTGTAATGAAGGCATATCTTTAGATTCTTGAGCGTCAACCGATACTAAATTAAGATGAAAGCTCTGAGTTTTTTTACACTCCTTCTACTAATTATCGGTAATCTAAACGCCGCGGATTTAGAATCTTATGAATTTATAGATAAATTGTTAAGCCTTAATGTTCCCCAGGAACCGCAGGTTTTTGAGGACGCCGTAATTTTTACCGCCGGCGCTTCCTACAAAAAAGTAGGTATCGCGTTTTCGCATGAAGGCTTTGCGAAAATTTATCCCTTCAAGAAATTGCTTGTACCAATAAGCGATGTTCCAAGTTTTGATGAAACCAGCAAGCAAGAGCCTGAAAGATTGCGCGATTCCGGACTTTTATTTTTTGTATACACGGTTCCGCCGGCACTTAAAGACCTTGAATACCGGCTCGTTTTTGACGGGCTTTGGTCAAGCGATCCGTACAATCCGCTAAAGACTTTCAATATAAACACAGGCGTGGAACACTCTATCGCGCCGATACCTCCGCGCCCGGCGCCGGCGCAAAACAGTGGTGAGCCGTTTGGCGGCATTGTTTTCAACTACCGTTCGGAAAACAGCGGCGAGCGTATCACGGTGGCTGGTGATTTTAACGCATGGGACCCGTTCATGTATGAATTAAAAGAAACGCGGCGCGGCTTATATACACTTGCCGTTCCGCTGCCTCCGGGGACTTGGCATTATATCTATTACCGCAATGGCGAGAAATTTATTGATTATTCAAACACCGCCCGTGAATACGCAAAAAACGGCTCTGTCGTAAATGTCGCGGTAGTCCAATGAGCGCAATACAAACAAGTTAGGGGAAGCAATCTTACTTTTAGAAAATTTATGGTAAAAAGGGAAAAGAAAAGGAAAAGGGAAAAAGTAACAGTTAAAAAGGAAATGAAAACATAGAAACTTACCTCTTACCTCTTACTTCTTACTTCTTACTTCTTACCTCTTATTTCTTAAACAAGGGGGGGAAGCGCCGGCGGTTTTTGACCTAACGA
The DNA here is from genome assembly GCA_031265535.1 of Spirochaetaceae bacterium. Taxonomy (GTDB): domain Bacteria; phylum Spirochaetota; class Spirochaetia; order Treponematales; family Breznakiellaceae; genus JAIRMY01. Next base: position 7,148 of record JAISCO010000334.1, read on the forward strand.
CGAAACGTCTGTGTGATTTTTCCGATGTGTGAATGAAGCTCCTCGCCCTGAAGGGTCGTCTAAAAGACGCGCCAACCGGCGTGCCGGTTGGCGCGGTATCTTGCAAGCGTTGGGCTCAACTGCTAATTGTTAATTTGTGCGCAATATAAACCCGTTGGCGGGCGCTGACGTGCGCGTATGCCAATCGCCGTTGCCGGCCCCTGAGGCGCGGAGTAAAGTCCGCTTTGGGTATGCTGCCGCGTAGCGGAATGTAAACCCGCTGGCGGGCGCTGACGTGCGCGTATGCCAATCGCCGTTGCCGGCCCCTGAGGCACGGAGTAAAGTCCGCTTTGGGTATGCTGCCGCGTAGCGGACTGTAAACCCACTGGTGGGTTGACTTTTTTGAGAAAAGGACATATTTTGAATACACTGCAATTGAGCGGTAAAATTCATGGTTTTAAGGAGGCAAAAGATGAAAAAGCATCTTTTTTGCGGTTTGGTAACAGCCGTTGCGGCTTTATTCGCGGCCTGCACTGCCGGTGGTGATGTCGCCGGCGAAGAGGCAGAGATTCTCGACTCTAGTCCCAGATACAGCATCAGCGTCAATCTGAAGCCGGGAGAGGGAAACGACATTGACGTGAACAGTGCGGGCGTTACCGTTACAAGCTCTCCGTCGGGAAAGGTAAAGAAGGGAACGACCGTTACGCTCTCGGCGCATCTGGAGGGGGGGGGGGGGGTAGCGAAGAAGAAGGAGACCCCACTTACCTGTTTGTAGGCAGCATAACGGGCGAGTACAGTAAAGACAACAAACCAGTAAAATTCGGACCATTTATTCCTTCCGGTAATTACGCAGATTGGACATTCAAAATGCCGGACGGGGACGTAACTATAAACATTACCCTTACAGATAAATTTCCTGACCAGAGTAACGCGAAGCTTGGATGGCTTGGCGCGAGTGCCGGCACAGTCACTCAAGGCGACCCGCAAGATGATTATGCCTACATGGTTACCGTTCCCCACGACTTTACGGGCGATTTTTCAATATACGCGCAGGCGGAAAATCCGTATTTGGAGCCGGTACTAAAAGAAGGAACCGTGGAGACGGAGCTTGGCGGTAACCTAACGCTGACTGAAGGGCTTAACGCGTACACGATAACAGTTACACCGGAGGAGGGCGGCGCAAAAGTATACAGCATAAAGGTTATCAAACTCCCCGACCTTTCGTTAAAAACTTTTAAGATAAAGAAAGATGGGGACTTTGAGCGGGATTTAGCGCCTTCTGATACGCTGGATGTTTACGTTCCTTATGCGGACGGCATTACGGCTGTCGCGGAAGCTAACGACACAGGCGCGACAACCAATTCTCCGGTGAGCGCCAACAACCTCCAAGTAACTGTTTCTACGCCTATAACCGTTACGGTAAGCAAAACGCTTAGCGGCGTAGAGGCAAGTCTCACGAGGAAAGATTATATTTTGAATCTGTATTACGGCGATGACGTGCCTCTAAATTCGCTGGCGGAGGGCGGTTATGTCAGCTTCGTACCGGGGAATAATGGGGCCAACTCTTACGATGAGGTGCATACATTCCTCGCGGGCAACACCTCGGCGGGCGGTCAGGCGGCGCACTCTCTTGTATTCAAAGATGGACCGCGCCCGGCAACCGTCCAGGTTCTTGTGGCAGCGGGCGGCGGAGGCGGAGGCGGCTCAATGGGTGGGCAGCACAGCAGCAGCGGAGGCGGCGCGGGAAGATTTGTCTATCATCCGGCGTTTAAAGTGGGAGCGGAGGAGAATTGGACTAGCGCCGGTACGATAAGCGTGAAGGTCGGGGCCGGCGGCTCAGGCGGCGTCGGAGGCGAACACGCTGCCAACGGCAGTAACGGCGGCGCTTCCGAATTTGTCCGGCATACCGACGATTACCGGATTTCCGCCCCCGGCGGTGGGGGAGGTCACGGAAACTCCGGGTCTACCGGTTCTGGAATTAAAGGCGGTTCGAGCGGCGGAAGCCACAATAGTGCCAACCCCATCACAAGCACGACAGCGGGGACATTTCCATTGGGTGAAGGGGTGCTGGACCTTGGCAACGGGGGAGGAGGCAAAGATAGGCCCCCCTATTATACCGGCGGCGGGGCCGGGGGAATTGGCATAGGCACACAGTCCGCGATAAGCGGGGTATCTACGATGTACGCCGCCGGCGGAAAGGGTGGCTCTGGCTACAATTTCAATGATGCCGCAAAGGACAGAGGAAACGGCGGCGACGGCGGCTACACAGCGTCTCACGCCGGCGGCAAAGGCGGTTCCGGCATCGTGATAGTCCGTTTCCCGCATCCGGGGAATGAGAGCGCACCGGAGTGATTAACTGACAAGGGGTTACGCGGAGGGGATGCAGTGGCGCCGGCCACCGTTTTTTAAGGCGGCCGGCACTTTTGCTATAAATCCTGGTCATTCAATTTTGAGTTACGATGCCGAAGCTCAGACAAAACAGGGTCAGGGCGCCTTCCATAACTATTCCTACTACCTTATAAGTTGGTAAAGAATTCAGGGGTTACGAGGCGCTGCGTCCATAATCCTTTTCTATCACTATCTTTTGTTTTCGCATAAAAAACAAACCCTAAAGCGGCAATTCCATTAAAGTAAATGAGCCTCCGCAGGGCAAGCGCGAATGGGGGCGGTGCGGTATCTTAAGCGTTGGACTCAAACTTGTTGAGCTTCCAACTTCGTTGAGTTTGGGAAGAAAGCGCACTGAATCGCGGCGGAGCAAAACTCTATGCTAAGGAAGGTTATATCGGGTAAGGAAATTATATGATGTTTTGGCAGACCCCATGCACCGTTGAAAGATGGCACGAATTGATCGCGAAAGAATGTGAATTTTCGCGGTAAAATTTACGAGTGGGATGTTTGGGAAGGTGGACTGCCGTGAGGTAGTCCGCCGAGCCGGATGCAAGGCGGTGTCGCAGGCGGAAAACGCCGATAATGAGAGGATGGGCGCGGGGAAAAAAGCGGTACAATATGACGGCGAATTTGTTTTAACCGCGGATGACAAGAAAGATTTTGGAGAAATACCGGCGGAAAGCGGACTTAAAAGTGGAAAAATAGTTTTAAGAATAGGTGAACACGATGAGATAACGGGAAAAGGTTATGGGGAAAAACACATTGAACGGGACAACAGGGCAAGTCAATTAAGGAAAAACGGGTATTCAAACGCCAGAGATTTTGTAGAGCATATTGCAAAAGATTATGACACGATATATGAAGCAGGAAACGGGACGGTGTTTGTTGTAAAACACGACGGCAACGAACATATTGCGGTTGTAAAATTAGAAAAGTTAAACGGAAACAACATATATGATGTTAAAACAGCATATATAGGGCGGCGGGATTTTTTCAGGAACAAGAAAAAAATTTGGGATGTGGGAGGGCGCAGTCCCCCCGGCGTAAAGCCCCCTAGCGCATTTTCAGGCCACCCCAATAAAGGTGATACACCGCAAGAGCGTACCACATCCAATACTTAATTATCACCCGGTTTCGCAGAAAAGTCAAGAGGGCGCATTGACAGAGTAGTAATTTTACTTTTAGAAAATTTATGGTAAAAAGGAGATAAAGGAAAAGGGAAAAAGTAACAGTTAAAAAGGAAAATGTCAAGTCCTGAAATAGGTTGATGTCAACGTTCAGTAGAAATGAGCCCTATTTCCGTTCAGTAGAAATGCTACCTTTGCCAATTTTTTCTCACATTCCTATTATTGCCTTTTTCCCTGCTTTTTTTATTACTGTTTCATA
>JAISCO010000023.1 GCA_031265535.1 Spirochaetaceae bacterium
TGGTCTGCTCATACCGCCCATACCCGTTACGAACAGCGCACTCCAACAGGTATTTCTTGAAATTTCCTGCCGAACCCAGACAGGGCATATACTCTTTTTTCAGTATGTCATGGGTGACACCGTCCTTCCGCTTCCGTAAATCGGTACTGCTAAAGACCAGTCCCAGTTTGTTTTCCCGCCAGCTAGACCCTTGTTCATCCTTTAGGCGGGTGTTGACTGTTGCCCCGTCTACCATGATATATAAAATCCCTTTCTTATCCGGTTTATCTGGGATTTTATCCAGATTCCGTTCTATCGGGCAGGCCCGGCGGGTGTCTTCCTCAAATGTTTTTCTGCCCACATATTCGGTTACCTTCCGGATAAGGCTGTCGCTTATCCTGGTGGGCAGGTATTTTCGCATCATCTTTTCGGCTGACGCGAAGGAGCTTTCATGAACGCCGAAGAAGGCCGTCTCAGCCATCATTTCCGGGCTCATTTTGAACGGCAGTCCGCTTATCTGTAAATAGTCATCCAGGGGCAGTATTTCCCGGTTGCGCTGTACCGTTCTCGCAGTCTCGTCCTGTTGTACCGTCCTCGCAGTCTCGTCCTGTTGTACTGTCCTATCAGTCCCGCCCTGTTGTACTGTCCTCTCAGTCCCGCCCCGTTGTACCGTTTTCTCAGTCCTGTCCTGTTGTACCTTCAAGACGCTCCGCCTTAGGTTCAAAACTCCCTGGGTGGTCTGTATCTGCCGTTCCTGTTTCCCTTTGTTCCGAACTGTTATTCCTGCTTCGTTGAGCGCAGTTTTTTTTCCTGTACCAGCTTTTCTTCACTGCCGTTAGTCAGTTCAGTATAGACCTGTTTGATAATCTCATCCGATAGTTTTCGGGTTTCTCCCCAGAGCCTTTCTATGACGCTTATAGTCAGTTTTCGTTCGGCATGAGTTGCCTCGAATTGTGCTGCTTTTGACTGTAGTCACGCCTCAAATTTCGCTGCTGCGTCCGCTATGAGTTTTTCCAGTTCTTTTGTATCCATTGGTATCCCCTCCTCTGGGATACCTCAAGTATATCATACTTTCCTTGTTTTGCCCCCAAAAAAAAATTGCACCCACCCACCAGTGGGTTTAAATCCGCTACGCGGCAGCATACCCAAAGCAGCCTTTGCTCCGTGCCTCAGGTTCCGGCAACGGCGCTTGGCATACGCGCCCGCCATTTGCCATGGAGGCACGTGCGCTCCGCGCCGGTATACCCAAAGCAGCCTTTGCTCCGTGCCTCAGGGTCCGGCAACGGCGCTTGGCATACGCGCCTGTCAGCACCCGCCAGCGGGTCTATCGAGTGGAGTTTTGCTTTGACGCGATTCATAGCGCTTTCTTCCCAAGCTAAACGCAGTTGAGTCGCAAATTTGCGCGCTTGCCTTGTTTGCGCCGTTGGGGGCGGAGCGGCTTTTGGTTTGATAGCGACGGTCAGGTGTTTGCCGACATCACTCCTCATTCCTAATCGCTCATTAATAATTGTTAATTGCTCATTCCTTTTTACTTTTTCCCTTTTACTTTTTCCCTAATTGCTCATTCCTCATTCCTCATTCCTCATTTTATTTTACGGCTTGTTTTGTAAAACGCGCCACATACATGGGGCCGATTCCACCGTCTGTGTCCGGCAGTATGATTTTTCCAAACGCTGTTTTTTCGCCTTCCAGAAAATCGGGCGGGTCAAGACGCGCCCGTGCGCCGTATTTTGCCGTCAACCGTGCCGCGACATTGTCGTTTTCTTCAAATGAGAGCGCGCATGTCGCATAGACAAGGCTGCCGCCGGTTTTTAGAAGCAGGAAGGCTGCCGAAAGTAATGACCACTGCCGTTTTGCTAAAAAACGCGGGCGCGCCGGCGTCCATTTTTCTAAATATTTTTTGTTTGAAAGTAGGTGGCGCTCGCTGGAACAAGGCGCGTCGAGTAATATGCTGTCAAATCGTTCATGTTCGCTCTTTTTTGCCGCAAGCGCGGCAGCGTCAAAACCGGACACCCTGATCCGGTTTCGTGTTTTATCGTCAAGATGCTGTTCCAAAGTGTTCCGTAAGCGTCTGCGGCGCTCGGACGAAAATTCATTCGCGATTATTTGCACGCCCGCGCCGCTCTCCGCGGCAAGTACGAGTGTTTTCCCACCCGGAGCGGCGCAGGCGTCGAACACGTTTCCCCGCGCCGGAAGCCGCAAAGTCCGCGCCGCCAACACGGAAGCGTAATCCATCAAATACGGCAATTTTACCGCTGTCAATGGTTGTCGTTCAGCCGGTTTTAGCAGGGCATTTTTCAGGCCGTCCCATCTGCCGCCGTACAAAGTTTTGTAGTAACTATCAAACCCCTCCTCCCCCATTTGCCGTGGATGCGTCATACTTCCGGTTTTAACTTCACGCCGCAAACTTGTTTGCGCCGGCAGATTCTCAAATAATGACGGCAAAATCAGCGGTTTACCCGCGCGTCAATTTGCGGAATTGAATAAGGTAGTCCGCGAACGAGATGTACGAAGCGACGGCGCAAAGGTAAAACAGAATCGTAAGGACAGTTTTTAGCCGCAGCGCCGCGGCTATGAACCCCGCGCCGTCCGCTATTTCCATGATAAGCGCGCAAAAACCGGTGATTATGTACAGAACTGTTTTAAGTTTGCCCCCCATCCGCGCCGCGACAGCAGCGCCTTTCTTTATCGAAAGCATACGCAAAAACAGCATAAGAAATTCACGGTAAAAAATAAGCGCGAAAATAAACGCCGGCATGGTCCGTGTTACCGTAAAGCAAAAAAACATATTTATGTGGAGAAACGCATCGGAAAAAGGATCCAGCAGTTTTCCCGTATCGCTTACTTGATTAAATTTACGGGCGATGTAACCGTCAAGGAAGTCGGTAAATTCAACAAAAACCAGCAGCGCCGTCAGGCAAATAAGGATTAACATCTTGTATTCGCTAAAACGCTCCGCGGCGCTGTAAGCGATAAAAAAAATCGGAGCAAAAAATACCCGAACCAGTGATAATTTATTTGAAAGCAACATTCAATATCCTCATTTAATGAAACTATTAAATACTGTTTTACCCCGCTTTGTCTACGCCATTTGCCATGGAGGCACATACGCTCCGCGTTAGCATACACAAAGCGACTTTCACTCTGTGCCGTCGGTAAGGCAAAGGCGGTTGGCATACGCGCCTGTCCTCATTGCTCATTGTTAATTGTTAATTGTTACTTCTTACCTTTTACTTTTTACTTGGTAGGGTGGGAGGGGATTGTTTCAATACATCATCAGCTTGCCGATGTATCTCCACTGTGTGCAACGAAGTTGGGCTCAACGCAAGCGTTGAGCCAATTTGACATGGATGCAGGAGACCCGCCGCAAACTTGTTTGCGCGCTTGCGGCGGGGGATACTCATTGTTTTTTGTAGTAAGACGCACTTCCCGCGCTTATAGTACCGGCGTTCGCGCTTAACGTACCTGTGATAACTAATGCCGCCCCGTTGATGCTATATATGCTTTTTTGAGTTGTACCGCTAGAATCTTTTATCGTAATAATTTTGTTAGGCTCTTCCTCATTATCATACGATATGCTGTAATTACCCTCACCATCAGACGCAAACAGCACTTTTCCGTCAGCCGTAAACGTAAGTCTAAGCCCCGATTTATCGAGCTTAGCGGCACTGGCCGCACTGTCATACCACTCTCCAACAAGGCTTTTATCAGGAGGCGGAGCATCTTTGTCGGGGCGACTGTTGTGGTCGCATCCAACCATTACAAACCCGAATGTCAGCAATCCCGCCAACATTCCCGTAATTAAAAGTTTATTTCTCATAAACTTCTCCTTTGTGTACTTTGCACACACGCGGTTTTTACCGCTGTTTATATTTAAACCCGCAAAAGCGGATTTTGCCCAAAAATGAAGAACTTCGCCGCAGAAACGCAAATTTGCGGCAAACAAGGCAAGCGGCCGCCGAATGGCACGCCGCCATTCGGCGATGTATCTTGTAAGCGTTGAATCGTTTACGAGCTTCGCTTGAGTAAGGAAATTTATTAACTGTGAAGGTATTTCGCCCCCACCGAGAATGAAAAATGCTTGATTTTTCGTGTGTGCGGGGTTTTTTCCGTGTATTATGCCCGCCCGGACAGGCGCAGCCGCTTTATGTGTGTCTAAACAGGTATAAGGGTCTAAAGAACCGGAGCGTATTTTTCGAGGGGGGGGGGGGGGATGAGGATCGTTATCGCGCATGAGCCTCCCCGCCGCAGAGCGGGCGGGGTATATTGTAGGCGCTGCCTCATCGACGAGGCTCGTTCTGTAAGGAAATTTATAATACCGTCTGGTTTAATACCAAATTTTTGTAGGCTTTGCCTTATTTGAGCCGCCGCAGAGTGCGCAAATTTGCGGCAAACAAGTTTGCGGCGGGGTATTAAACCAGACTTTGCGCATAAGCTATGAACGCGAAATTTACGTCCCAAACCGCACGTATACCAGCATCCCGCTTTCTCAAAATCCCTGTGTTCTATCATCAGCGTATTTATCCTCATGCTTCATATACTCTACCCATATTTTTTTATTTCGTCAAGCCCAAAATCTTCCGTTGTCAAGCCAAAATCTTCCTTCGTTTTTCATTCCCTGTTACCTGTTCACGCAAACTCGCAAGCTCAACGAAGTTGAGCCCAACGCTTGCGTTGAGCCTAATTCGTAAAATATATTATCAGTTCCGCAAAGAATACATTCAGCGCTATTCCCGCGGCAATAACAAGCCACGCCGATATTTCAAGAAACAGGGCTTTTCTGTTGTATATGCGCGAAATAATTTTTGGGTCGCCCGGAAGCAGTCCATAAGGAATAAATGTATTGACCGGTTCGCATACCGTACTACCCTGTATCATACCCGCAATATACGGTATTTGTCCTTTTTCAGGTTTATTGCCCGGAATAAGCCTTGGTATTTTTACGTCTGAGCCGGCCTTATCGGCGCTTGCGCTATCGACGGTAACGCCGCCTTCATAAGGGCGGCAGGTATATTCAGCACAGTCTTCTTTAACTTTGTCCGCGCCGCTGTATTTTAACGGCAGCAACGCCGTATCACGAAAAATGCGGTACAAACAGGCGCGCCACCATAAATACCGGTAAAAAATCGTGAATACGAGTCCGGGGGGCAGAAGCGGAAACAGGGGGCCGAAAATGGCGACAATAGCAGACAATACTGTGACGCGATAGACGGGACGCGCAAAAAAAAGTTGGGCTATCCACATAAGAGAAAAGAATCCGCCTATAATTGAGTATGGGGTTATCGTATTCCAGTATTCGGATTGATACATTCCGGCACGTACTACTCCCGCGCTGAGTGTACGCTCGGAACATTCATAAAAAATAATAAGCAGCGGATGTTTTCTTGATGAAATGAATGTCTGCTGTCCGTCTATAATTTTTAAGACGCCGCCTATAAAAACTTTAGCTCCCGCCGTCAATGCCGAGACTTTATTCCAGTTTAAACGGCGCGGCGACGCCGTGTTTATGTCGAAATCGTTTGCGTCAACATGTACCTTTTCGTCAATATGCGCATCCCGTTTTTTTTCGGTTAGAGGCATCATATATGTTTGGGCATTTTTCAAAGAAACGGGCGCCGTCAATTTGTCATTTTTTATCCATAAAGTATTATTGTTTGTGACAGATTCAAAATTCCCTATAAAATGATATTCGCCGTTTTTATTTTGCCGCAGCAGCGTATAATTAAGCAGCGGTTTTTGGCATAGATAAGCAAAACGTTCACGGAAGCCGCGCCAGTTATGACGGCTGATAAAAACTCCGGCAAGCGGAATAAGTGCGTACCAAAAAACAGCGATAACTATGATGAGTACTAGCAATTCAAGGTTACTCAGATTATAATTCCTCCTGTAATGCACGAAAAAATTGTTGTAGGCGCTCTTGAAACTAATTGCTGGCTTGTCCCGCTGGACAGCGATTCATCTGCCGCCGTAATAGACCCGGGCGGGGACGCGGACTTAATCATCTCTTGTTTAGAGCGCCGTAAACTCTACCCAAAGTATATTTTACTTACTCACGGGCACTTTGACCATATTGCCGCGCTGCCTGCCTTGTATAAACACTACTCCGGTAATGGGCGCGCGCCGTTGGTCGCCGTCGGTAAGGACGACCTATTGTATGTCGGCCCGGATGCCCTTGCCGCGCATAGGGCAAGTTTTACAGCCGCCGCCGGGAATTCATACTATATTGATCAACTCTGGGAACCCATGCCGGACGCGGATATTGTTTTGAATGACGGGGATGCTGTTGAAATGTTTACAGTGCTGCATCTGCCCGGACACACCGAAGGCTCCGTTGCCTTTTTCGACAAAAAAAACAAGCGCCTTTACGCGGGCGATACGCTTTTTATGGCGGGAGTAGGCCGCACCGACCTCCCCGGTGGAGATTTTACGGCGCTGCGGAAAAGTCTTGAACGTCTTTTTAAGCTGGACGGAGATATTAGTGTTTATCCCGGCCACGGCCCCTCAACAACGATAGCTCAAGAAACATCCTTTTTTCAGTAAGCGTCCACCAATGGGTTTCAATGTGTTTTTCGCCAACGTAAGCTTGTTTGCGCAGTTGGGGACGGAAAGGTTCATTCGCCGGTTCCACCAGACGGCGCCTGCCAGCAATTCTAAATTTCACGCTATACTAACAGGCGAAAGTATTTGCTCAAAATAAAATAACATGATATAATAGGGTAATAAGGCTATAGGAGGGGATTGCTCTTATAGAGTAGAAAATGTATTGCTGCACATAAAGAGATTGAAAAGTCTGTTTCAGACTCTGACTGTATCATAAAAGCCATTGTCCAGTTTCTTCAAATGTTTATGACTGAGACGCTTGCTAAAAGACTTGTAAGCATGGCGCTTATTGCCGCCGGTATATCGAGCATCCGTATTACCGAAGCAACAGGACTGTGCCGGCATAGCATCTGGACGCTTAAAAAACATGAACAGCGGCAATATTGACGATATCTTTGTAGCAGGGCACGGGAGCGGCAGACCTGGAAAAGTGGAAGGCTTCGAGAACGCCATTGTCGAAGAACTGGAAAAGAACAACTATCACACACGTCAGCAGATAGCGGACATGATATTAGAGAAATTCGGTATAAAAAAAGTCTGTTTCAGCAGTCGGGAGGTTTCTAAAAAAAACGGCATAAGGCGGCTGAAAAGCGGCTCGATACCCGCAAAAGCTAACGCTTCAGCCCAGAGAGAATTCTACAACACCATTTTGCGGCCGGTGATGTTAAAAGCGATGGCGGATAAATTGACGCTGCTTTTCTTAGACGCTTCCCACTTTGTCATGGGCTGCGATTTTCTAGGGTATATATACGGTAAAACACGCAAGTTCATCAAAACCTTTTCGGGGCGCAAGAGGTACAATGTTCTTGGGGCGCTGATTTTTGTGACAATAAAGGTTACTACTGTTGCCAACGACACATACATCACAGCGGCAGAGGTCTGCGAAATGCTGAGGAAAGTTGCCGCGGAATACGCAATGAAACCTGTGCATATAGTGCTTGACAACGCTCGCTACCAAAAATGCAAAATTGTGAGTGATCCGGCTAAAGAATTAGGGATAGTGCTTCATTACATACCCCCGTATAGTCCGAATCTGAACCTGATAGAGCGTCTTTGGAAGCATGTCAAAAGCCGGTTATGCTCTAAGTATTATGACCGGTTCGATAATTTCAAGGGAACGATAGACGCAATTATTGGAGAGACCGGGAAGGGAATCAAAGCACTTATTGACAAGCTCATAGGCGAGTCAGTCCAGATATTTGATACCCTTGTTCCCATCAATTACAACACCTTCGCCGTTACAAATGTAGATAAGAAAAAGGCCGGCCTTGTTGCTTGAGTTCGGCAAATATCATTGCTCGTGAGTATAGTTGCGCGAAGCGCAACTAACTCCTAGTGCATCCATCGGTACAATATCATAGCGCAGTTTGTCTCTGTCAAATTTATGGCTTTCTTTGTTCATCGAAATACCTCCTCATAAACTTCCAAAAAAGTTATCGATCGAAGTATTTCAACAGGTTTGCCATTTTTTACATACCGTTCCGGGAAGATGAGACACAGGCGCAGATACAACGTTGACCGAAAGCACCTTACGGTGTTTTTATATGGAGATTTTCTGGAAGCAGAGAAAATTACCGCGCAGTCAAAGACCAACGGCATAGCCGGTGGCTTGAGGAAGCCTCCTTAAAGGGGGCTAAAAATTTAGATGCCCTTGCTCTCCCGTCTCTAGTTTCTCTTGGTTCTGGATGTACTTCCGGATTTGTTTTTCATCCAATCCCACTGTGCTGACACAGTAACCTC
>JAISCO010000081.1 GCA_031265535.1 Spirochaetaceae bacterium
GCGGCAAAACGCCCCGGTTGACGGTGAAATTGCAGTTTTAACAGCCTCTATTTTTTTGGCCAAAATCGGCCAAGGGAGAGGTGTGTCTGGAGAATCGGGCCGCAACCGCAAATCCGGCAGTTTTCCGCCGCGATTGGATGCTGCCGGGACGAAATCGGGCAGTTTTACCAAGAATTTTGGGAAAAAGCGGCGTGTACAGGCGGGTTGTGGGGCAAGATGTGCGGCGGAACCCGGCAAACAGAGCCCGTCCGTCCGACGGGGACAGCCTCCGTCGTTCCCGGAAATGGCCACAAACCCGACAGCCTCTCATGGGGACAGCCTCCGCCTCCCCACATCCGGCCTCGTATTTTCAGCCCAAAGCACCTCCCCTCATCCGCATTTCGGATGCTACAAAAGCAAAGACATATCAACCAGAGCGCAGTATAGTACTTCTCCCCAAAAGATACTAATTCAAAATCTACGACTAACGTACCGATCATAGGGACTATGCTCACCCCTGGGGTGCTTAAATGCAGTTGAGGTCGCTTTGCGGCCACGGCGAAACGCGCAAGGGATCGCAAATCCTACGGTTTGCTTCTGGAGGGGTAAGGGCACCTGCGGTGGCCCGGCCACCACAGGTGCCCTCGGCCGCGTAAGCGGCGGACCCCCTGCAAAAAACGCGCCCAGATATTAAAAAATCTTCGTGATGTCAGATTGCGAGCGGCGCAAATTGCTATCTATACTTTTTGTGAAAAATATGATAGAGTGGTGATGTGGGAAAAATGAAACCTGTTACCGAGAAAAGGGCTTATGAGGCGGTTTGCGAGGCGTTTCGGCATAGCGGCGCGGGGATTACGGTGGCGGATCTTGCCGCGAAGACGGCACTTCCGCTTGCGGTGGTCAAGGCGGCGGCTCCGAAGGCGGCGGACGAGTATAACGGCAGTCTCTCGGTAACCGAGTCGGGCGAAATTCTCTATGCTTTTCCGCACGGGTTCAAGAGCCGTTACCGGGGCGCGGGCGTTTTTCTGAAAAAAGCGTTGTCCAAGCTGGGCAAGGGGCTCGCGATCTTCGGCAAATGGGCGTTCAAGGTCTGGATCATGCTCATGCTGGTCGGCTATTTTGCGTTTTTCATGCTTCTCGCCCTTGCCGCGCTACTTCTCTCCGTTGCGGCAAATTCTTCCAATAATTCGTCTTCGCGAGATTCCGATGACGGCGCGTTCAATCTGATCGGCGGGCTTTTCAATATGATCATCCGGCTGTGGTTTTACTCCGAGTTGCTCAACATGAACCGGAATTATGCCTATGGCCGACAGCCTGTGGCGAAACCTCGCGGCAAGCCCCTGCACAAAGCGATTTTTTCCTTTATATTCGGTGACGGCAATCCGAACGCGACCATCGAACAGCGGCATAAAACGGCGGCCATCGCTTTTATTCAGGCGAACAAGGGCGTTATCAATCTTGAGGAATATATCGCGATTACCGGGAAGACTCCGCTTGACGCGGACCGGGAGATTACCGCGTTTTGCGCCGAATTTGGCGGTTCGCCAGAGGTTACGGACGACGGGACGATTGTGTACCGGTTTGACGACCTGATGCTCAAGGCGGAAGCAAGCGCCCGTTCGATAGCCGTTCCCTACAAGCAGTTGCGGCGTTTTTCGGGCAACACGAAAAAGATGAACACGTGGTTTGGCGTGATTAATACGGTAAACTTGCTTTTTGGTGGCTATTTTCTTTATCATTCGCTGATTCCGCAAACCAGCGGGCCGCCGACTCTTTTCAACTACCTCTACCGCGTGACGCAGGTTCTGCTCGGCAACAGCGCGTCCACGCAGGATTTTCTCCTAAACGGGCTGGGCATTGTGCCCGTCGTGTTTTCGCTCCTTTTCTGGATCATTCCCGCCGTCCGCAACATGAATCTGAAGAAGGAAAACGCGGGGGTCAAACTTGAAAATCTGCGTAAAATCGGGACGCAGCATGTCTATACCGCGCCGCTCACGGTGAAGCCCGCCGAAATAAAGAGCAGCATGACCGAAGCGTTGCCGCAAAATCTCACACAAGCGCAGGACACGATCATAAAAGAGCTGGCTTTTTTCGGCAGCCCCGACATAAACGCCGCAGAGAACGGCGAGGTCGTCTATTCGTTTACCGGCATAAAGCGGGACAAAGACGCGACAAACAAATACCGCAATTCCATCGACGGCGACAAGTCGGATCTGGGCAAAGTAATATTCAACGCTTAGCCCCAAAACAGCAATAATAATAAGAAGGGGGAAGTCTCCCCCTCGCTCCAGACACTGCACTCCGGTCGATATGTCCGCACCTGCGGTGCGTCCACATCTCCCTCCGTTTGGTCTTCCGCTACCCCCTCTACGGGGGTTCCCCCCGTAACGCCCCCGGTTTGTACCCAAAAGCATGGAGTTAGCGCAAAGCAAAACTCCAGAAGCAAAACCGCAACGCGGTTTTGCGACCGTAACATCCCCTTTTCGGCGTGTAGTTTTGCCGAAGGCAAAACTGCAGAAACAAAACCGCAATGCGGTTTTGTGACCGTGCCTCACCAAGTTTTACAACCTTCTCTTTGTCCAACGATTCCGCACCTCAGCCGCTTTAAAGTTATAAATTGGTTTAATAATACTTAAAATCTTTGCGGTCGGCTCTATGTTGGCAACAATATTATTCATGGATTTATAAGCCATAGGACTCTCATCTATCGTGAGCGCATTCACCGAAGTTGAATAAATTCCCTCCATCTCTTTTTTATAATCTTCCATCATCAGCGTCTTAAAAGCCTTTTGACGGCTCATAACCCTTCCGGCGCCGTGCGGCGCAGAATAATTCCAGTCCGCATTTCCAAGCCCCTCGCAAATAATGCTTCCGTCCCGCATATTAATCGGGACAATTATTTTTTCGCCTTTCTTCGCGGAAACGGCTCCTTTCCGCAAAATCATTGATTCAGTGTCAATATAATTGTGAATCGTTGAAAATTGTTCAAATTGTCCCTCGTTTGCAATATCCAACCCTTTTAGAATAGTAGACATCATGGCCTTTCGGTTAATTAACGCGAAATACTGGGTTATTTTCATATCGTTCATATAATCGTCAAAAAGCTCGCCGCAAACATAGGCAAGATCTTTCGGGATACTGGTTAATATTTGAGCCTTTATTTTTTGAACAGCATCCTGAATTTCTTCCGCATGGCCTTCGGCTTTGAGTTTTACTATAATGTTATTAATATCTGCCTTGCTATTTCCGTTTAATTGGCGCCACGCCTGTTCTTGATAATATTCAGCCACCTCTTTCCCCAAATGGCGGCTGCCTGAGTGAATAACAATGTACAAATTATTCTTATCATCTCGGTTTGCCTCAATAAAATGATTGCCGCCGCCAAGAGTTCCCAGACTTTTTTGCGCGTATCTCTTGTTGATTGAGGGACAGCGAATTTCATCAAGATTTATTTGGCTTATAAATTCGTGAGGGTCACGCCTGACATGCATTCCATTGGGAATTTCCCGATGAATTATTTCATCAAGACGCGCCGGATCAAAATTTTCCGACTCCTTTGTATTATTGTTTATAACAATCGTTTCCATGCCGCAGCCAATGTCAACGCCAACCAAATTGGGAACAATTTTATCCTTAATTGTCATTGTCGTTCCAATGGTACAGCCAGCCCCGGCGTGGACATCGGGCATGAGCCTGATTTTGTAGCCTTCAACAAACGGCTGATTGCAAAGATTTTCTATTTGTTCACGGGAACCAGCCTCCAGTTCATCCGTAAAAACCTTTGCGGTATTATACTCGCCATGAATTTCGATCATAAAACCTCTATTATAAGAACCTGTTTTAAAACTGGTTCGTTTTGAAACAACCTCATGATATATGCCAATTGTTCTTTTGTCAATTGGAAGAGGGGACCGTTCCAAAACTTCAGTTTATGAACAACAACCGCTTGAAAAACGCAAAATGCAAGTCTTGGCAGACAGCCCGATAGACAACCGGTAATAACTAATATTCGCGTTATCGAACAAGTCCAGTCCTGGACTAGCCGTAATTATTTAAGCGTTTGGTTTATACAAGTTATTATCGTCTCTTTTTTTTCGTTCCACAAATGCATAGCACCGCCATTGCAATTCTTGTAATCTTTGCAATCTGCGCAAATTCCGGTCTTTGTCCAATTCCGGTTCCGCATAATCTCAAACCGGCTATTCCATACCTCTGGAAAATAATCATGATAAATATTCCCTTGCGCAAAATTCCGGTTTATATTTGGGCACGCCGATATTGATCCGTCTATCAGCACCGAAGCGATATTTATTCCCGCACGGCAAAAAAAATACGAATCCCGCACCCGTTCTTCATATTGTCCAACATACGCCTCGCAGCTCAATTTAACATCAATATTATTTTTCATACGGACACGGGAACGGGATCGAGCGATAAAATCCATCAATTGTTTAGACTCATCGGATGTTAATAACATATCATTATTGTTTGCGGCCCTGCCAATAGGCGCAATAGTAAACAGCCGCCATGCTTTTACCTTTTTTGAAATCAAAAAATCCCTCAATTCGGAAAGCTCGCCGATGTTTTTCCGATTGACGCACGTCACAACATCATAGGCCAAACCTTTTGACGACACGATCAAATCCAACGCCTTAACCGCGTTTTCAAAACTTTTTTTGTTTGCCCTCAGCCAATTATGATTGTTTTCAAGCCCGTCAAGACTTAGCGTTATCGTCCCCATCCCCGCCGCAAGCAATTTTGAATGAATATCAAAAGTATAACCATACCCGTTGGTAACAATTCCCCAATGGAAACCGTATTCCCGCAAAGTCCTGCCGCACAAAACCAGATCGTGCCGCAATAACGGTTCTCCGCCCGTTATTACCACCGTTATATCGCTGCTTTTATATATGCGCGTTATGGGCAGAATTGCTTGCAAAAAGTCGTTAAAGGGCATATCGGACACCGAGGCATCAGAAGCGCAATCCGACCCGCAGTGCAAACACCTCAAATTGCATCGTTGCGTACATTCCCAGAACAGATAATTTAACTCATGCAATTTTGTTTCATTCTGTTTAAACAGACGATGCAGCCAGCGCAAAATCTTATTCGGCGTCATCCAGAAATATATCTCCCAAGTCCATTTCGTTTTTATGAAAATCAATTGTTGTTGGTAAATATGATCCGTTTACTTCACCGTCAATATCCTCCAATTGGACGGTATAATAATCCTCCATCGGGACATAAAGGCGAAATTTGCCGTCACTATCCGTTAGCTCGGATTGATACATGTCCTTGACCGAGATTTTTATTCCCTCGATTGGGTCGTTGTTTTTTTTCGATTTTACGACACCCCGTATCGGAACTTCCAGTCCCATAGATTGCGGAGTCCCGTAACATGCCTGGAATACTAACGCTACCGTGGTCAATCCTAATCCGGTGTAAATTTTTCTTAAAATCTTGCGGCCGATTTCTTTCGTTATTTTCATAAAACTTTCTCCGTTGATTATAGAGCCTGTTCCAAGACTTCGTTTTTGGAACAGGCTCTATATAGTATCATTCTTATCATCCTTTGTCAATCAATTTTTTATCTGTAATTCCACATATAGTGCTTCTACTTGTAAAATACTAACGGATACAGGAGGCTTTTCATCTGGGCGCATTTCCGGCTGCGCCGGAAACTCAGGCTTTGCGGGGGTTCCGCCGCTTGCGCGGCCGATGGTCACCTGCGGTGGCCCCGCCCCTCCAATCCCTTGCGCACTCCGACGCACCCCAAGGGGGTGGATAATCCGTATGGCCGACAACTTAACCGCAGATTTTGAATTGATACCTTTTAGGTAGAAGCACTATAATATTCCGGCTTCATGTGGAATTTGGTGCCTGAATTCCGAGCCGCAAAGCCTTTTTTCAATAATAGTATTCCCAATATTAAAACCATCGCGCCCGTTATGTCAAACCATAATGGTTGAAATTCCACCGGTATGGCATAATTATTATTGAAACCTTTGATGGGAATAAGGTTATCAAATCTTGCGGTTATCGTATACAACGCATTGTTAAACAAGTGTATGTATATGCTTGGCCATATTGAATTTGTATTTATACATATCCATGCGGAAAATAATCCAATACAAAAAGCGGTTAAGAATTGCCAGGGATTTAAATGTATCAGTCCAAAAAACAACGCGCTTAATATTATCGCTTTTCTTTTGGTATAATTCCCGGCAAGCCCGTCGAGAATGAGTCCCCTGAACAACAATTCTTCTGTAAAAGCAGGTATTATTGCCATTGTAATGAGGGCAAATACAAATATTTGCTGTGCCGCTAATGTTTCAAATATATCTTTGAGTATTTCAGGCATTGGCAATATAAAATTGAGAATATTGTCAAGTTCAGAGCTTACCATAACATAGCCTGTCGTAAATAGTATTGTCGCGGCCCAGAGAAGCGGCGAGACATTATTGAATTTGAATATACCATTGAATGTTCTTTTCGCCTTTTTAAATCCAATTAACAGGACTATACCGAATGAAACGATACTGGTCAAAGCCGTTAAAACACCGACAAACAACGAAGCATCCGACATTTTAAGTATAACCTGCAAAAGACCGATTATTAAGCCTGTTACAAACTGAATGCCTAAAACCAAAAGGCACAAAAGTATTGCGTTCTTTATACCGGGATAGATTTTAACGTCCATTTTATTCTCCTTGCTATAAATAAAGCCTGTTCCAAAACCCGTTTGGTTCGGGACAGCCTCAATAAATAAAGTTTATTGCGATCAAAGCCGCTTTCAAAACCCGGCTGGTTTTGAAAGCGGATCCCAAAAGCCGGTTCAAAGTCCATTTTCTCGGCTAAATTTAATATATTACTGTTAAAACAGACATTTAACAGTAATATTATATCTTGAAAGAAATTTTTTGTAAACAAGGCTGTTTGCGGTGCGGCAAAACTCCACGCTTAGATATAACTCACCTCCGGCTTGCCGGAGGTGCTACTGCGCAAGGGATTGGAGGGGTTTAGCCACGATGCGGGGCCGCCATAGGCGGACATGCGTCGGGGCCGGAGCGCGAAAGCGCGGAGCCCCGCAAAGCCCGGTTTCCGGCACGGGGCCGCCGTAGGTGGCCTTGGGCCGGAAATGCGCCCAAATATTAAAAAATCTTTGTAATGTAAAATTGCCGTTTGCAACGCGACAATTTCAAACTGCAAATAAAACATTATTTCGGTACAATATTTGTGCGCGCCATTTCTCGAAATGCCTTAGCCATTTGCATATTTTCCTCTCTGGCGGCTAACGCATGATTTCCCAACAACACACTTTGCGTGAGGCGTATACTCAGCATAATCCGAAACAGAAGCATGATGAGACATATCGGCATTTTACCGGCCACTCTTGTTTTCGGGTCTAAAATGGGAATACTCGCCTGTTCCAATAAATGCACATTTTGTTTAACGCTAAACGCAACTTTGTGCAGAACCGCGCCGCTTTTTGCAGTTTTAGCATCCATCATCCCATCCGCCGTGTAGAAATGTTTGATTGACGCGGTAAAAGCGGCATGGGCCAAGTGGAACGCCCGAATATTTTCCGGTATCTCGCAAGGTAATTCCGCCATATTAAAAATCCGGGCAAGATTTATTATACGCTCAGTTTTTTCTCCGTTAATTTCCCCAAATATCGTCCCTTGAACATTTTTGACAAATTGACCGTATAAAATACCCTCTGTAATATTACCGCCCGCACCGGGAAAACCCGGAATTAAACGGTCGCCAACTATCGCTATCCACTCGTCATAACCAACCGAATTTGCGAGCGTTACAATATTCTCGCTTTTGTTATTCTTTATGGCTTTCAGGGCAGACACCATTTGGTCAAAACGCACAGCAACAAAAATAAAATCATAAATATCATCATCGCGCAGAGTTTCAATTAAATTTACTTGGACCGACTTTATGGAATTTTTTTCTCCATATTGTAACCCGTTCCTTTTTAACTCCTCCAAACGATTCCCGCGCGCAAGCACCGTCACGTCCATACCCGATTGAATAAAACGCAAGGCATATAAACTGCCAATGACGCCCGCCCCAAAAATCAACAATCTCGGCTTCTCATGCATAACAAACCAACCTTAAAACACGCTGTAGATTTAGGCATTAATATTTGCCTACTTTATTATACGTGCATCTTTATTTTTTATCAATAGGTTTATAATGCGTCCAGTAATTTAACATTACGAGGTTTTTTAATATGGGCGCATTTTCGGTTGCGCCGAAAACTCAGGCTTGTCGGGGGTTCCGCCGCTTGCGCGGCCGATGTCCACCTGCGGAGGCCGGGCCACCGCAGGTGGACATACCCCTCCAGAAGCAAATCCGCAGAATTTGCGCCCCCTTGCGCGGACCCCAGCACCCCCTGACGGGGGTGAGCGGGACCCAAGCGTGGAGTTTTGTCTCCGATGATACTCCAAAAACAAAACCGCATCGCAGTTTTGCGTAGCAAAAGGCCTGCAAAATACGGGTAGGCCGAGATACGGAAATGGGGCGTACGGAATGACCTGGCCGTTACAGAGGCCAAGTCGCCTACTGGCGGCAAAACACATACAGACCTGCTATATGAGGTAGGGGCGTACACCACTATTTTTTTACTATTCAAATCTTACTGTTACCTTTGTAAATTGTTATAGTATTTACTAATTTCGGTATGGCTGATGTCCGGGTGTGTATAACGTTTTCTCTTTTGTGTTTTATCACGGTAATTAACCGCCTTTTGAGGACAATGTTGAATACAGGCCATGCAACATTC
>JAISCO010000084.1 GCA_031265535.1 Spirochaetaceae bacterium
CTTTGCAGCCTTGCCAAAGCCCTTGAAGTAGAAGTTTTTGAACTTTTCAAGGGCGATATGGTGCCTTCCGACAGCAAGAAGCTGGTAAATCATATTTCCGAGGATATAACAAAAACTATCAATCTGGCAATGACGGAAGTTTTTAAGCGGTACTTGGGCTAATTTGGGGTGTACCGAAAGCTAGAGTCCCATCGGCTGGAATACAACAAGTCCCGCCCCGCCGGCGGGTTTCAGGCTTTGCTTTTACTCCCTCTTTTCGAACAGGTTCATATTCCATGCTTTTTTCTGAAATACTCATCTCTTAAATCGTCAATCAAAACTGATCTATCATCCTTTGTAATATACCAGAATTTCCAGCCGTTGCATGACGGCGTTTGTTGAATTATAGCGCCAATCCGGTGAATAGAACCGGTTTGATCCTTATATTTTAATTTTCCGTCCGGCAATACAAACGCGGTTGCGCCATAAGTTTTACGGGTATAAAGCAGGTCGCCGGCGTTTATTAAGTGCTCTTTTAACAAAACCTTAAACGGCACTCTATTCTGTTTTTCTTTTTCTTCCTCAATCCAACCGGCTTCAGGAAAAAAAGTTTTAACAGTCTTAATCCTATTTTCCGCAAGCAAAATATATTCGGATTCTTTTTCAATGCCTATAAATTGGCGTTTTAATTTTTTTGCGACAGCGCCCGTTGTGCCGGTTCCAAAAAATGGATCAAGTACAATATCTCCTTGTTTACTCGTTGAAAGAATAACCCTTTTAAGCAATTCTTCCGGTTTTTGCGTTGAATGTGCTTTTTTCCCGCCATACCCCTTTAGCCGTTCATCTCCAGTGCACAAAGCAATCTGCCAAACAGACGTCATTTGTTTATCGCAATTATATTTTTTCATTATCTTGTAATTGAATGTATATTTTTTATATTGCTCTCCTTTGGAACACCAAAGTAATGTTTCAGTCGCGTTGGTAAACCGGGTGCCAAGAAAATTAGGCATTGGATTTGTTTTATGCCACGTTACATCATTCAAAATCCATAATCCCAAGTTTAACATTATATTCCCAATTCTGAAAATATTATGGTAAGTTCCTATTATCCATATTGAACCTGTATCTTTTAGTATGCGGCGGCATTCCGAAAGCCATGCCGTACAGAATTCATCATACTCAGAAAACGAGGAAAATTTATCCCATTCATCGTCAACTCCGTCAACTTTTGTGCTGTTTGGCCGGTATAATACATTTTTTAACTGCATATTGTACGGCGGATCGGCAAAAATTAAGTCAATCGAGTTATTGGGAAACTTTTTTAATTCCTCTATGCAATCACCTTGTATTATGGTATTAACCTTCATATTTTGAGTATACTGGGCAGATTTTATCATGTCCATTCGACTAGAATTTTGTGTCAAAATATATTTTTTGATTGAAGCTGTTCCAAAACTTCAGTTTTTGGAACAAGCTCGATTATTTACTAAAATCTCCACATATATGCTTTTCTCCGCGGGCGGGCAGTAAAGCGGCGAAGTCTGTTACAAAGCGGCGTCCTGAACGTTTTACAAATTTTTACAAATCCTTTACAGGCAGAAAAAAAAGGGATAGAATAAGCACTATGGACTCAAAACCGCGGACCATCTACCATGACCTTCTAAGCCGCATTACCCGGGGCGACCTGCGCGGTAAAACAACGCTGCCAACCGAGGCGGTTTTGGCAAAGCACTACGATTGTTCCCGTCCCACCCTGCGTAAAGCAATCGGGGAATTGAAGCGGACAGGGGTTGTCAACACCGTCAGGGGTTCCGGCGCATACATCACCGCCCCGTCCCAGTCCGGCCCGGCGGCAGGCGGCGGCAATCTTTTTGCCGTCATTTTTCCCAATTTGGGGCCCGGCCATTTTTCCGACCCTGTGTGTAGTATGCTTGCCATGCACACTTCGGCACGGGGCGATTCCCTGGTGTGGGGCGGCTATATCTCGCCAAAATCGGATATGCTAAAACTGGATATTCAGCGTATATGTGAGCAGTATATCACGCGAAAAATCGCGGGGCTGTTCTTTTCGCCATTTGAATACAACAGTAAAGTAGACCAGATTAACCGCGAAATCGCCGCCATTATTTCCCGCGCCAACATTCCTCTTGTTTTGATTGATTCGGATATACAGGCATACCCCGCGCCCAACAATTTTGACCTGGTTTCGATGGATCACATACAGGCTTCGTATATTTTGACGGAGCATATCATCGGGCGCAACTTCCGCCGTATTTTTTTCTTTGCGCCGCCCAATTCCCGCCATACGATAAAACTGCGTCTTATGGGTTACAACGCCGCCCTAATTGATCACGGTTTCGCGCCGGAAGAGCTTATCGTGTGCGATACGGACGATACCGATGCCTTTTCCCGCTTTATTCATGAAAAAAAGCCGGACGCGCTCATCTGTTCCAACGACATTACCGCCGCGGGCGTCATCAACTCTCTGGAAAAGCTGGGCTTGCGGGTCCCGGGCGACATCGCGGTGGCCGGTTTCGACTATCTGAGCAGGGCAATTCCCTTTGTGCGCCCAATCACCAGCATCGAACAGCCTCTGGACACGATTGCCAAAACCGCCCTGTCCCTTATGCTTAGCCGCATTGAGGATCCCCGAAAAGCCCCCTCCCGCATAGTCTTCCCCGGAAAACTCTTCCCCGAAATCACAAGCTCATGCTTAAAAAATATCGAATGAGCCCGCCGTGCAAGTAAAAGGTAAGAAGGAAGAGGTAAGAAGGAAGTTTCTTTTTACTTTTTACTTCTTCCTTTTTATTTAATTTAACTTACACTAGGAAATTCGCTCTTTTTAGCGTATAGTTTACGCATGACAATATCCAAACATATAGTCCTGCTAAAAGCCGGAATAGTGATTTCATTTTTGAGTCTTGCCGCGTTTGCGGTATCCGTGCGGTATATTTTTCCGTTTTATCCAAGCCTGATGAACTATGGACAAGCTCCGAGGGACATCCTGACCTTCATAGCCGGTCTGCTGCCCGCGCCTGTGCCGTACGCGGCGTTCATTAGCACCGGCATTTCCGTTCTATTTGCGTTTGCCGCGCAAGTCTTATTGTTTTACTATTTTGAAAAAACACAATTAATCGAGATACGCTTTTTAGGGATATTTTTATTTTCATTTACATTCGAGGTATTACGGATTCTGTTTCCGCTTAAAGAAGCCCTGCAATTATCAGGTTATGTCCCCGTAATAACAGCGCGTTTACTCATTTTCGGCAGATTATACGGCCTCTTTGCGCTGTTTGCCGCCGGTTTATACGCCTGCGGTTTCAAACTTCAACGGGAAGAAAAACTCTTTTTCCCCATAGCCATAATAGCGCTGATGTTTGCCTTTCGCTTGCCATTGGATATGTTTCATTACTATACAAACATTTTTCCGGTCATCGGCTTTTTGCGGATGTTCAGAATTATGGACGCTTCAATAATTTTACTAAGCGTATACTGCTTTATATCAGGCGCGTATACCCGCAGCAACAGTGAATACTACTTTATAGCATTGGGATTACTGGCCGTAACATTGGGAAGATCCCTGCTATTTGCCGCCGATACATGGCTGCTGCTGTTTCCCGGCCTCGTTCTATTGGTTTTTGGCGCATGGTTTACCGGAAAACAACTTAGGCGTATGTACCTGTGGGCTTAAGTTCCCTAACAAGCTGCTGCGCTTGCGGGTGGCAAATGTCAAACCATCGAAAGACGCCATGCCAAGTTAAGAAGTAAAAAGTAAGAAGTAAAAGGTAAGAAATTAACAATTAACAATGAGCAATTAAGAAGGCGACTTTCGATGGGGCGGGGGTGGCGGAAGACCGCCGTAGGCGGGCTGTAGACAGGGGGCGTGACTATGAGGCAGTTGCAAACTTGTTTGCACGTTTGCCGATGATGTGGGGAAACAGCGCCCCCCTACTGAATTGAAGAATTAGCCACAAATTGCGCCATAAATGGCGATGCGAATTAACACGAATTATCGAAGCGAAATCAAAACCTCGAAAGCCACTATCAAAGTGAACACCGTTCCGCCGCCAACGAGCGGCGGCAAAACGCTAACGCGGAGCGTATGTAAACCCACTGGTGGGTTGACATATTTATCTTGTATTTTCATACTGGGAGCGCAACAATTGAATTATCTGTAAGTGCCTATATTAGACTGAGGGAGACCCCTTAATGGAATCGCTACGAAAAATCAAAGACCTTTTTCAATATTATACGAAGATGATGATATAATTGCCGTGAACAAAAGCTCCGGCATAGCGGTTTGCGCCGACCGTTGGAACTATACAAAGCGTCGTCTTGACACGCTGCTTGCCGAATTTACCGGAAAAAGACTTTTTACAGTTCACCGGATAGATTCAGGCACATCGGGCGTTGTTGTTTTCGCAAAGAACGCCGCGGCGCACCGCCGTCTTTCCATAGCGTTTGAAACGCGAAACGTATACAAGATTTATACTGCCGTTGTTCGCGGCATACCACATTGGGTTGAAACCCATTGCGACGCGCCGCTGGTAGTAAATGGAGATAAACAGCACAGAACCATCATTGATAAATATCGGGGGAAGAAGTCAAGCACCCAATTTAGACTGCTTTCCCACGCCGGAGACATTTCCCTAATTGAAGCGGCGCCGGAAAGCGGCAGAACGCATCAAATTAGGGTACACATCGCAAGCCTGGGGCATCCTATAATCTGTGACACCTTATATGGCAGAGATAAACCGCTTTTTCTTTCATCGTTCAAACGTAATTGGCGCGGCGATCATTTTGATGAACGCCCGTTGATAGAACGTATTGCCCTGCACGCCGCTAAATTAACATTGCCGGGGCGCGGCTCTAAAGAAGTGCTTATCGAGGCGCCATATCCAAAGGATATGGCGGCGCTAATCAAGCAGATAGGGAAGTTAGCTTCCCCATTGTCACCGCCGCTTTCAAAGCAAAACGCGAGAGAGGGGGTGTAACAAACCAGCAATTATACTCTTAGGAAATTTATGGTAAAAAGGAACAAGTAAAAATGAGCAATTAACAATTAGCAATGAAGAATGAGCAATGGTGTCGCGTAGTAAACCCGCTGGGAAGTAAAAGGTTCCCCTCTTACCTTTTCCCTCTTACTTTTTCCCTCTTCCCTCTTACTTTTTCCCTCTTCCCTCTTACTTTTTCCTTTTTCCTTATTATTAATTGCTAATCGCCGTCCTGGGGATCCTCGATGACAGTTTTATGCGCGTCATCGCCTGTTTTTTCGTAATTGGACAGTTTACGATGAATTGTTTTACGGCCTATGTTAAGAATCTTTGCGGTAATACTTTTATTCCCTTTTTGGGCGGCAAGCGTTTCACGGATTATTATTTCTTCCGCTTTTTCCATAGTGGCGCCGGACGGAATACGAATCCAGTCGCTTTCTATGGCGTTGCGTATGGTAGGCGGCAGGTCTTCTTCGGTGATAAAATGCCCCTTACACATTACGACAGCGCTTTCGATGCAGTTGCGCAGTTCACGGACATTGCCGGGCCAATCATAATTAAATAAACATGAGCGCGCCTCTTCGTCTACGCCTTCGATGGGTTTGTTATTTTCTTCAGAGAATTTTTTGGTAAAAGAGCTTATCAGCATGGGAATATCGTCTTTACGTTCACGCAGCGGCGGCACAAAGATTGTAACAACATTCAAGCGGTAATATAAATCTTCACGAAAAGTTCTTTTTTCTATCTCGGCTTTCAAGTCTTTGTTTGTGGCCGTAACAAGCCGTATATTAGTTTCTATCGTCTCTTCGCCGCCGACACGCTCAAATTTTCTTTCCTGCAAAACACGCAGCAGTTTGATTTGAATGTTTTGATCAATTTCGCCTATTTCATCAAGAAAGAGCGTACCTTCGTTTGCAAGCTCGAATTTGCCGCGGCGCAGCGAGGCCGCGCCTGTAAACGCGCCTTTCTCGTGTCCAAAAAGCTCGCTCTCCAAAATGCTTTCCGCGAGGGCGGCGCAGTGTACTTTGATGAAGGGTTTATCCTTGCGCGGTGATAAACGGTGTATAGCGTCCGCTATGAGTTCCTTGCCTACACCTGATTCACCTGTTATTAAAACTGAAGCCTTGGTAGGCGCGACACGCTCGACCGTATCGAATACGCGGCGCAGGGTTTCGCTTGAACCTATAACGGTGTTGTTTAAGCGGTGGCGTTCAAGCTCTTCCTCCAATAGCTGCCGTTCAAGACGCCGCTCGCGGTTGCTTAGCGCCCGTTTTACCAGGATAGAAAGTCTGTCGATGTCGACGGGTTTTGTAAGAAAGTCCCACGCGCCGTTTCGCATTGCTTCCACCGCGTCTTTTACCGTGCCGTGGCCGGTAAGGATAATAACCGGAAGCCCCGACGAGTCGGCTTTAATTCGTTTAAGAAGCTCGTCCCCGTTCACACCCGGCATTCTTAAATCAATGATCGCAAGATCGATGTCTCCTTTTTGGTAACGTTTCCAGGCTGACTCGCCGTCCGCCGTAACTACAACATCATAACCATCGGTCTCAAGAGATTCTGAAAGTCCTTCGCGTATACCTTTTTCATCGTCCGCTATCAAAATTTTAGATTTCATATTCTGCTGCCTGACTTGAATTTGTTTGTTTTTCAAAACTAAAGTTTTGAAAAAACTCTAACCATAGTAATATATCGGCAAAAAAGGCGCTACTAGCTTTAAGGTGGAAGCTGAGAGCCTGTTTCATGCCCTGAAAGATCGCTGTCACGCTGAATATCGCCGCGATATTCGCGCTGAATTTCGCCGCGAAGATCGCGCCTCATACCTAAAAGCGCCTTGCGCGCGGCGGCGGCGGCGCTCTCCAAGGGATCGGCGCTTTCTGAAAAAGGGAGCGGTCTTTTTTCCCATGCTTTGAGTATGGAACGCGAAGCGTTCACAACACCGCCGCTGCCATCCGGCTTCAAAAGCACCGCCGCGATCTCCGCTCCGCCGCCCTGAGCGCCGTAGCCGGGTATCAAAAAAAATAAGTTTTTATATTTGGCGCGAATAGCGGCGGCTTCTTCCCGCTCTGTGCAGCCTATAACCGCCCCGAAACCGCCATAGCCGCAGCCGCCGTTGTACCGCGCGGCAAGCCGGGAAAGGGCGCGCGCGACAGCATCGTACAGCTTCCCGCCTGTAGCAAGCGCTTGATCCTCAAAGTCGCGCATACCGGGGTTCGAGGTACGCACAAGAACGAAGGCCCCCTTGCCGGTTTTTTCCGCGGCGTAAAGCCACGGCATAAGGCTGTCTACACCCATGTACGGGTTCAGTGTAACAAAATCCGCCTCAAAATCGCCGTAAAAATGGGCGGCGGCATAGCGTTCCGCCGTGTCCGCGATATCCCCGCGTTTAATGTCGGCTATCACAAGACCGCCGCGTTCTCTGATATAGGCCAGCGTCTTGGAATATGCCGCCAAACCCGCCAGTCCCAGCGCTTCGTAGTACGCTATCTGTACCTTGTAGCAAGCCGCCGCGTCCAGCGTCGCGTCTACGAGCGCCCGGTTGTACGCGAGAATTGCGTCGGCATGGCCGGGAAAGCGGCCGCGGGCGGCTTCAGGCAGATACTCAAACGCGGTATCCAGTCCTACGCACACAGCCCCCTTCACGGCGGCCGCTTGGTAAAGTTTGTCAATGCTGTTCATCAACCGCCGCTCCTTGCCGCCTCTGAGTCAAGTCTGATTTCAACGGCGCGGCGGTGGGCAAACAAGCCTTCAGTTTCGGCAAGCGTCACGCAGGGGCCGGCAAGCGCCGCGCAGCCTTCTTTTGAAATAGATTGATAGAACGCGGCGCGTAAAAATGAGCCTGCCCACAAAGCGCCGGTAAAGCGGGCGCTTCCCATAGTCGGCAGTATGTGGTTTGTGCCTGAAACAAAATCGCCGAACGCCGCCGGAGCGTAATGGCCCGCGAATAGTGAGCCGTAAGCGTTCAGCCGCCCGCGGCCATATTTACATGTTTCCGGGTCTAACTGAAGCTCGATATGCTCCGGCGCGCGCCTGTTTGCAAGGTCTATCGCGTCATCAAGTGTATCCGCAAGATATATTTTGCCGTTATCGGCCCATGAAAGCGCGGCCGTTTCTTTTGTTGGAAGCAAGGCAAGCTGTTTTTCAAGTTCGACAAGCGTTTTGTCTATTGTTGTTTTGTCCATGCAGACAAGTTCAGCCTGCGCGTCTGTATCGTGTTCAGCCTGCGCCAAAAGATCGGCCGCGATGAATTTAGGATTCGCCGTTTTATCCGCGATTATCAGCACTTCGCTTGGCCCGGCAAAGCCGTCAATGCCAACATCGCCGATTACCTGCCGCTTTGCTTCGGTAACAAAACGGTTGCCCGGCCCCGCAATCATATCAACTTTTTGTACCGCGCCGCCCGCGTTTATGCCGCTGAATCCATAAGCAAACGCGGCGATAGCGCCCGCTCCGCCCATGCAATAAATTTCGTCCGCTCCGGCAATATCCATGGCGGCAAGCACGGACGGGTGAACGCCGCCGCCGCTGCATGAGGGCGGGGAACAAGCCGCTATACGGCGCACGCCGGCGGCTTTTGCCGTTGTTATGCTCATCAGCGCGGAACTGGGCAGCGGATGCCGTCCCGCCGGCACGTAGCAGCCGCAGCTTTCCACCGGCAGCAGGCGGTAAGATAATTCCACACCCTTGTCTTTTATGCCTATTTCATGCAGGCCGGAGCGCTGCCGTTCGGCAAAGTCTTTTATTCTTGAGTGGGCAAAGCGCATCGCCTCAATTGTTTGAGGCGGCAGCTTGTTATATGCGGACAGAACCATCTCGCGTCCTACCCGCACGGTTTCCATATCTGTTTTATCAAACTGTTCCGCATATTCCAGCAGGGCCGCCTCGCCGCGGGCGCGTACGTTGTCAATGATGCCGCGCACTGTCCGGCTGAGTTCTTCGTCCCGCAGGCAGGATTTTTCCTGCGCCTGTTTTATAACTGTCAACCCCATAAGCCATTGTACCCGCAGAATTAGCAATTAGCAACGCCCGCCAGCGGGTTTACATGCGCTTCGCGCTAGCATTCCTAGAGCAGGTTTCGACCTCTGCCTTCGATGCGAAAAGGGCGGTTGGCATACGCACCCGCCAGCGGGTTTACATGCGCTTCGCGCTAGCGTCCCTAGAGCAGGTTTCGACCTCTGTCTTCGATGCGAAAAGGGCGGTTGGCATACGCAGCTGAATGAGGGTTTTACCCCATAAGTTTTATCGCGAAGGCACACGAAGGGGTGGGGGCGTTGCGGGGGCCCTACGGTGAACATTTTGCCCCCGCAGAGGGGGTAGCCCGCAACCATGTGCGGGCGTAGGGGGAGACTTC
>JAISCO010000090.1 GCA_031265535.1 Spirochaetaceae bacterium
GGCGGCCTTGATGTTCGTTTCAGGGGTAACGACGCGGAGTTGTACTTTGAAACGGATGATTATGACGGCTTCCTATCGAATATTGGAGAGCTGGAGCTTGTATGCCCGCCTGTCGAACATGCATGGGGCCAGCGCGGCGCGCGCTTCTATGACCCCGACGGACATATCATCGAGGTCGGCGAACCCATGACGGCGGTGGCGGCGCGATTCAAAGAAAGCGGCATGAACGTTTCGCAAATCGCCGAGCGTATGGACGTGAAGGAAGAATATGTGCGGGAGTGGCTCGGCGCCGGAAAAGCTGAAAACAATTATCCGGTATCCGATTGTAACAGGGGGCGGCGTCCCCGACGCCCCGTCTGAAAACGATTATCCGGTATCCGATTGTAACAGGGGGTGGCGTCCCCGACGCCCCGTCCTGAAAACGATTATCCGGTATCCGGTTGTAACAGGGGGTGGCGTCCCCGACGCCCCGTCTGAAAACGATTATCCGGTATCCGGTTTTAACAGGGGGTGGCGTCCCCGACGCCCCGTCCTGAAAACGATTATCCGGTATCCGATTGTAACAGGGGGCGGCGTCCCCGACGCCCCGTCCTGAAAACGATTATCCGGTATCCGGTTGTAACAGGGGGCGGCGTCCCCGACGCCCCGTCCTGAAAACGATTATCCGGTATCCGATTGTAACTCCATACGACAGAATTGGGGGCGGAGCGCATAAAACGGAATCTTGGGTTGGCGGCTGATGATCTTGTCGGTTGGTGCAGGCAAAACATCCTGTCAGCCGAAAAGATCCGAAAAAAAGGCAAGAATTGGTACGTTTGTGCGGGTAAATCGGTCATCACGGTAAATGCCCACAGCTATACGATAATTACGGCGCACAAAAAATGAGGAGGATACTATCAATGGAAAAGAAGAACAGCTATCAGATATTCATGGAGGAAAATTATCATGAGCAATCATAACACCACTATCCGTATCGAGCGGCAAACCGACTATGTAGCGGTGGAGCGGCTGACCTTTGCGGCGTTTGAAACTATGGAGCTTCCGGGCCGGACGCACACGAACGAGCATTTTCTAGCCCATCTGCTAAGGGGCGACCCTGACTTTGTGCCGGAATTGGACTTTGTGGCGGAGCAAAACGGTGAAATCGTCGGCAATATTATCCACAGCAAATGCGCCGTGATTCGCCCGGACGGGACAGAAACAGAAGCGCTTGTTTTTGGGCCGGTCAGCGTTAAGCCGGAACTACACCGCCAAGGCGTTGGCACGATGCTCATAGAACACAGCCTCCGCCGCGCCCGTGAGCTTGGCTATAAAGCCGTGCTGATAACAGGACACCCTGACTATTACCGGCGCTTTGGTTTCGTCCCCGCAAGCGCCTACGGCATAACTACCCTTGACGGCAAATCTTTTGACGCTTTTATGGCGCTGGAACTTGACGAAGGCTATCTCGGCATGGACGGCGGCAGGTGGAAATGCTGCAAGGCGTTTGACATTTGCGAGAACGATACGGCTGCCTTCCGGCGCTTTCACCTTGCCTTCACAAACAAAAATACAAGCGGCCGGTAGTGGTTTACGGCGCACAAGAATTAGGAGGCCGCATAATGGAATTGCTAAAAGTTGAAAATTTATGCAAGGCCTATGGCAAGAACGAGAATCAAGTTGCGGCGCTCAATAATATTTAGCCTACAATCGAAGGGGGGGGGGGGGGCTAAAATTTGTTTACAATTTTACATTATACGAGAATGGGATTTATGAAGAAATTTGTTTTTGGAATATTGTTTTTTATTGCGTTTGTTCTATCTGCCGTAGCAGTTGAAAATACTCTTAATA
Source organism: Spirochaetaceae bacterium (assembly GCA_031265535.1). Lineage (GTDB taxonomy): Bacteria > Spirochaetota > Spirochaetia > Treponematales > Breznakiellaceae > JAIRMY01. Next base: position 1,831 of record JAISCO010000090.1, read on the forward strand.
CAATTATTTTTAATGGAATTGTTGGCATTGGTACTTTCAGTTCCGGAGAATATGATGGCGGTTCTGTTTTTTTAGATGGTTTAATATCGGCAGAATGGATACCTAATGGTAAAACTGGTCTGTCATAAGGCATTGAATCTGGTTTAAATGGCGGAAGCATAAAGGATAATATTATTTTGGGTATCCCAATAATTTTTCGTCTTGGCTGGTATCCGAATTTCTTTAAAACTGAAAAATTTGACATTTTTATTCTTGGGAAAATAGGCTGGGCATTTGGGATATGGGGTTATCATTTAGATAAAGATGCAACTCCGAATGGTATAGTTGGAGGAATTAATTTGGGCGGCAGATATTGGTTTACCCAAAAGATGGGTATTTATGCGGAAATTGGATATAATTACCATGGTTTGGCCAGAAATATCAAACACCCTGAATACCCTTTAGGCTATGGAAGCGGTAAAATTTATGCATCGACGGGGCTGTCATTAAAATATAACGGACTGCCTATAAAATATCAACAAATTACATAAGGAGTTTAGCAAAATGAGACGTGTTATTGTTTTAATTTTTATTCTGTTTATTTTTTTTATCCCAATGCTTCCAGCACAGGAACCGGCGCCGGAAAAAGACCCGTTTATCCTGTTTCTGCCAATTGGCTATAATTTATTCCAATTGGAAGAACAAAGCATACACAGCGCAGCCGGCGGAATAGGGTTTATGTACGGCGAACAGAATCAGCCCTTTGATCAGGTGAAAAACCGCTTTTTGGGCATGGCTTTGTATATGCCGTTTATCTTTACGGAAATACCAAATCCTGATATGCCAAAACTATATCATGGAATCAGAGGCATTTTCGACGGCCGCCTTGGCAGGCATCAGATTTTAACTATTCTGTCGGCAAATTCAGACGCGCCTGTATACGGCGGACTTAATACTTTTCGTTTTGCCGGCGGATGGGGTTATGAAATTATACGCAAACCGTATATTTCTTTGATACTGGGAGCAGTTGTGGGTGTTAGCGATTTTGGCTTTGGGACGCCGGTAATACCACTGCCCCTTGTTCGTTTTGGCGTTGACACCAGGTGGTTTACATCATCTTTCGATTTTATAACCGGCCCGAATCTTTCTTTTACCATTGCGCCGAAAGAAAGAATACGCTTTAGCGCCTACATGGAAATGGAAACATTCAGAAGCATTGCCGACCTTAACTGCGAATTTACATTATGGTATCGCCTGTTTACCCCTGATCATAAAATGGGGGATTTTGCCGGAATCGGCATGGGCTTCAAAAATGAATTAACAAGTTTTGATTTGTCGCGTGATTTTTTGCAGGACAAATTTGAATTGCAAAAAAGCTCGGTGTTAGCGACCATCGACCTTACAGTCCTGACAATTCAGGCTGGCTGGGTTATTGACAGCAATTATATATTGGACGATAAAAAATCAGGCAGTCCCGGCAACGGGTTCTTTCTTTCAGTTCAAGGCACGGTTCCCATTGTCAACAGGGCAATGAAAAATACCGGCAGCGGGAAGTAAAATGCAATTAAAGAAATACAATCATCCGGTTTTATTTTATGGTGTAGTAATTGCTATATCATGGTCTTTCTGGTTTGCCTGGGCATGGCTAAGCCATAGCAAGTGGTATGAAAACCCATCTGTTGTTTTTGGGGGATTGATGCTTGGATTATTAGGTCTTTGTACGCCTTTTATTGTCGCAATGGTTTTAATACTCCCCGACAGGGAAAAGCAGCGGGAATTAGTTTCCCAGATAACTAATTTCAAGGGAATCCGCCCTGCTTTTTGGAGATTGGGCTTTCTGCTTTTCCCTCTGAGCATATTGTTGGCACAAGCAATTTCCCTACTTTTCGGCGGCAGCCCTTCACAATTTAAACTGACCGAAAATATGTCATTAGCCGGGATTTTCCCCGCGTGGGTTTTATTGATAGCCGGGCCGGTTATGGAAGAGTTCGGCTGGCATACCTACGGAACGCATTGTTTAAGAAACCGTCTAAATCTTTTTACCACGAGTATTCTTTTTGCGATTATATGGGGGATGTGGCACATTCCGCTATCGCGGGTGCAGGGTCATTTTCAGAACGAAATAGCGGAAACCGGCGTGATATATGAAATCAATTATTTTGTAAGCATAATGCCCTATATGCTTATATGTAACTGGATGTATTATAAGACGAACCGGAATATATTTTTGGTTATTTTGTTCCATTTCGGGGCGGGTTTTTTCGCTGAAATATTTCAAACGCACCCTGCCAGTAAAATAATCCAAACAATATTATTGTCGATAATTTCGATAATAATAATCTGCAAGGAAAAGGATTTTTTCTTCGGTAAATCACACGAAGAAATATTTGAGTAAAAAAAATAAATGTATAAGCCATACTAAGGCATTGAGGAGGTAAAACAATGCGTCAATCTAAGGCTTTAAGGGCAATCACCCTCGTTATAGGCTTCATTCTGGCTGCTTCTGGCTGTGCCACAAGCAAATTCCATCAACCCAATACGACTACCGGATTAAAAGCCGAAGCCGTCCCGGAAGGCATATC
>JAISCO010000126.1 GCA_031265535.1 Spirochaetaceae bacterium
CAGTTGTTTCCGAGCCTTTTCTATGGTTTCCTGTATGTTTATGCGCTTTCCCATCCCGTGTTTTATTATATCACATAACAGTAACCCTGACTATACGAAAAAACGGCTGAATAGTTACTGCGTTTTTATAGTAGCGGAAAGCCCGGTTTTTTGCGGCAAGACGTCAAAAAATGCGCCCATCTCCTCATCCTCCTATGAAAGATTAAAAGATGAGTTCCCAGCCGCGTATGCCAAGCACTTTTTTCAAACCCTAAGGCAGAGGCTGAAGTTTGCTTTGGGTATGCCGGTGCGGAGCGCATATAAACCGGCTGGAAAGTAAAAGGTAAAAAGTAAAAAGGAATTTACCGCAGACCACACAATATGAGGAAAAGGTGATGAGCAATTAGCAATGCAGGCAGCCGCGTATGCCAAGCGCTTTTTTCAAACCCTAAGGCAGAGGCTGAAACCCCGTTTCCGGGATGCTAACGCGGAGCGTATGTGGAACCCGCTGGCGGGTTGATGTTTTGGGGGGGATAGCGGTAAAATTTGGGGTATGGAAACTTGTGGGCGGCTTATCATTATTGGGTCAACGGGGCGCAATTCCGGCAAAACATTTCTTGCGGCGGAATTGATAAAACATTTTGACGAGAGACCGCTTACCGCGCTTAAAGTTACCAGCATAGAGCGGCTAAATGACATTTGCCCGCGTAACGGCAAAGGCTGCGGGGCCTGCGCGATTGACAGCAATTTTTGCCTTGAAGAAGAACTTTCGGACAGCGGATCGAAAGACACAACAATACTGCGTGCCGCGGGCGCCGATAGAGTATTCTGGCTGCGCTGTCTAAGGACGGCGCTGGCTGAAGGATTTGCCGCGTTTCTGGAACACAGCGGCGACGGGCCGGTAATCTGCGAGTCGAACAGCCTGCGGGAAGTGATTAATCCCGCGCTTTTCATCATGATTCGCGATTCCGAAGGCGGAAAATCCAAACCCTCCGCCGAAAAAGCCGCTGAAAAATCAGATATTACACTACAAAGCCCAGTTTCCGCAAAAGATATCGAAGAATTATTGAAAATCTTATCGAAAAAAGGCTTTCATTTTAAACAAAAAGAAGCATAGGAGGCGAGAACATGGAAAGAATCTCAGCGGAAGAGGCATTAAAACTTGTTTTAGACAAAATTAGACCCAAAACACGCCAAGAAAAGATCTCGCTTAGTGAAGCTTTGGGCAGAATCTGCGCCCAAAAAATAGAAGCGCCGATAGACAACCCGCCGTTCGACCGCTCCCCGCTTGATGGCTATGCCCTGCGCGCCGCGGATTCGGCGGGGGCTTCGGCAATATCACCGGTACGCCTGCGCGTCGCGGGAACAACCTATGCCGGAGACGCCTATACAAAAAAATTGGAGCGCGGCTCGGCTGTCCGTATCATGACGGGCGCGATGTTCCCGCCGGATTGCGATTGCATGGTTATGCAGGAAAATGTACAAGTTGAAAACGGCGGAAAAGAAATCCTTGTCAAAGGGCCGGTGAACGCGGACGAAAACTATATCCACGCGGGCGAAGACATACGGAAGGGACAGCTTTTGATAAAAGAAGGCGAGCGGCTTAGCTTTGCCCATCTCGCGATTCTGGCGGCTATGGGGATGAAGGATGTCCCCGTCAATGTTCTGCCCGTACCCGGACTTTTTTGTACCGGCGATGAATTGGCGGAGGCTGGAAAAGCGCTTCCGGCGGGTAAAATATACAACAGCAATGAAACGCTGATAGCTTTGCGGATGCGGGAATTGGGCTTTGTCCCTAAAATTCTGCCTGCGAGCGGTGATGACGCCGGCATGGTTGCCGCTAAAATAGATTCAGTTATTGAAGAATTGGACGCGCTTGTTACGACCGGCGCCGTCAGCGTTGGTGAAAAAGATATTTTTCACGATGTTTTTAATATACTGAGTGTAGAAAAACTTTTTTGGAAACTGAATTCCAAACCGGGCGGAGCGATACTCTGCGGAATATACCGTGGGAAGCCGCTGCTATGCCTTTCCGGCAACCCGTTTGCCGCGCTTACCGGTTTTGAGCTTGTCGTAAAACCGGTTTTGGGAAAAATCGCTTCCCGTCCCGACCTTGCCGTCAGGAAACAGCGGGTAAAGTTGAGCGGCGATTTAACAGCAAAACCGGTGCGGCGTTTCATCAGGGCGTGTATCGAAAACGGCATGGCAAAATTTCCCACCGAACATCTTTCAGGACAGATTTTTTCGATTGTAGGCTGTAACTGCCTGCTTGACATACCCGCCGGCGCGGCGCTTGATACCGGCAGCGAAGTTGAGGCGCTGCTCTTTTAATGAACAGCAGGCAAGACAGCGCCGCCGTATGCGGAATTTGCCCGCGGCAATGTTATACCGGACAGCGAAGCGCATACTGCGGCGGCAGCACTCCGCTGCGCATTGCCGCCGCCTCGATACATTACGGCGAGGAACCGCCTATTACCGGACAGAACGGCTCCGGCACGATATTTGTATCAGGCTGTAATCTGCGCTGCGCCTTCTGCCAGAATGTACAAATTTCCCAACAAGGGATGGGGCGTTCTGTTGACGCTGACGAATTTGCCGCTATATGCATTGCCCTGCAAAAACGCGGCGCGGAGAACGTCAATATTGTAACCGGTTCACACGCTGTACCGGCGCTTGTGGAGGGGCTTCGCCGCGCGCGCGCCGCTTCGCTTGGTATTCCCTGTTTTTGGAATTCGTCAGCGTACGAAAAGATTGAAACGCTGGAATTGTTAGACGGAGTAATAGACGGCTACCTGCCGGATCTAAAAACTTTGGATAAAAACATAGCGGCCGCTTTTTTTAACGCGCCTGATTATCCTCAGCGCGCTCAAAAGGCTATTGAAAAAATGATGAACATGACAAATGATAAACATAAAGTAATCATACGCCACCTTGTTTTACCCGGGTTCATTGAATCGACAAAAGAAGTTTTACGCTGGTTTGCCGGTAATGCCCGCGGCGGAGCAAGTCTTTCTTTAATGACCCAGTACACGCCGCCGCCTTGTTCCGGCATTGAAGAAATTGAAGAAAAAGAAGAAAAAAACAGCGGTGAATTAAAAATACCGGCGCGGTTTTTGAATAAACATGAGTATGATACGGCGCTGTCATGGATTGAAGAATTTGATATTGAGGATGGTTTTTATCAAGAGCTGGAAACCGGCAATGAATGGCTGCCCGGTTTTGAAAAAGAAAATCCGTTT
>JAISCO010000158.1 GCA_031265535.1 Spirochaetaceae bacterium
GCAAATCTTCCCAAAAACCTGAAACAGATTACCGATTATACGTTTGGAGGCTGCGGCGAACTGTCCGATCTGATAATCCCCGACACGCTGAAAACATTGGAATTTGTGAGTTGGGGTAGTAAAGGCTATGGGGCTTCTGATAGCTGGATGAAAGACGGATCGCCTAATTATAACGGCGCGGACGGGGCGGTCTATACCGCAAAATCCTTTACGGGCTGCGGCAAACTGCCCATCAAGACCCGGCAAAAATTACAGGAATTGGGCTATAAAGACAGCTTCTAATCAAGTTTGATTCGTATTGAGGGTTTCATACCCCGCCAAACCGCAGACTGGCGTTCTGCTGCGGTTATAAAGGTATGAAACCCGAATATAAATACCTTATGAGAACAACATACCGCGTGGTATGTTGATTCAGACTTTTGCGTACTGCAAAGGTTCTATCTGACTTGCCAGCAATTCAGAAGGAGGACAGCCATAGAAGGATTTATAGGCCCGGTAAAAGGTTGTGTAATCGTGGAAACCTACCTTGTAGGCGGCTTCCCCAAACCGGGCGCCGTTTAGTATTTCCTGCCGGGCGAATTCCAGGCGTTTTGCGGAGATGTATTTCATTATTGGCGTTCCCACCGTCTTGTGAAAAAGGGCATTGAGATGATTTTTGGTAATGGCAAATTTGTCGGATAATTCGTCCAGAGAGATGTCTTCTTTTAGATTTTCGCTTATATATTTAATTACCATTTGTATACGTCCGTCCGGCATAAGCGGTTTTACCGCATACGCGCTTCTGAGCAAGTGTATTTGCGAAAGGAGCGAGGCCATCCTGTTTTTTGATGCGATTATTTTCAGGGAGGATTCCATTTTTTCACATTCAATAATGGCCTGAAAGAAAAAGTTCAGATTGTACCGTGAACCGTTTATAAAATGCAGAGGTTCAGTAAACATATCCATAAAAAAATCCTGTTCGGCCTTATCAAGCATCTCGGGAAGAAAATGAATGCTGACACGGTGGTGTACTTTACCGGAGGAGTATTTCCACTGATGAAAACAATTTGATGGGATAAGTAAAAAACTGTCCGAAGCAAGAATGAATTTATGGCCTTCAATAAGGAATTCAACTTCCCCATCGAGCATATAAAAAATTTCACATTCCTTATGACAATGTGAGGACCTTCCCTCATATACCTCCTTGTCCCCTCTGACTTCCCAAAGGTATATTTTTTCCAATTGAAAAATTTGATACTTGTACATGACTTTACTCACACTGGAATCTCACAGGGCTGTCAGGAAAGCTGAATTCTTCCTGACAGCCCTTGTATTTATTCGGGGCGAGGGTTTAATACCCCGAATATTCCCGGATTCATTTCTTAAAGGTAAGATACAAATCCACTGACGGAGATGCGGTAACGAATATGCTGTTCAACAAGGTACGGGCATTAAAATCAAGGCTAAAGCTGTCGGTTAAAGCAAGGGATGCTCCTATGTCAAAACCAAGTTCAGAACCCTGGATAATATCGGAACCTGAATTGTCATCGCCATAGGTAAAACCGTCGGCCCCTTTCTCGGCCTTTTTGGAGACGAAGTCAAAGAGCGTTACCGTCGTACCGGTATAGAGCGAAAGTTTTCCGGTTGCCTTGTATTCTACTCCCATAGAAATGGCCGGTATTATTTTCAGGGTTGTTAGCTTTCCATTGTCCGTTTTCCCGCTTTCAGTTTCGTATATATCTTTTTCGGAGAGAATGTCAAAGCCGATGTTCGGTTTAATCTTCATGGTAATTTTATCATCCCAAGTGAAGGTTTTTGAGTAGTTTATGTTGATAATGTTCTGAGCGTTTGCCTCCGCCGTTTTGCTTGTATTGGCAGCTCCCTTGGTTTGTTCCCATTTTATACCGGGCATAAGGATGAAGCTGTAGTCGGCATCCACGCTGGAAGTGCCATTCAAATTGTAACCCGTCCCGAGTTTTATATATACCCTGGATTTATCGGCCTGGGTAAATTTAAAAATATCCACACCGACCTGTCCGCCGGTAACTTTGAGGCTATCGGGGGTGGCGTAACCGGCTATAGCGTCAACTTTGAATTTTCCGGCAAAGGTATTGCCGTAACTGAGGAGGAAGGCCATAGAGCCTGTGGAATTTCCTTCCGCGGAATCAACGGATTCTCCGTTAAAGGTTTCATTTATTCCTTTAAACTTTTCAAAACCCGCGCCGTCCGTACCATTGCCCGTGATCCAATCAAAACGGAAACCGCCGATATTCGGAACCCCAAAAAGGATAGCCACATTGTCATTCAATATGAATTTACCGCGCCCATTGCCATCTTTATCCCATTCGCTGTCCCAGAGCCCGTTATGGTGTGAATTTTCCCCCTGTAAAACGGTTCCTCTAAAATAAAGCCCCAGGTAATAATCACCAAATCTGGTGGCATAACCAAGCGCCGGGGTAAGCATAGTCTGATACCTGCCGCCGATGAAGAAAAAATGTCTGTCGAATCCAATGCCGCCCCACCCTTTGGTTTCCATATAATTATCAATATCGCCTCCGAAACGTCCGCCGCTCGTTGACTTCTGGCTCGTCGTACTTCCCACTGCGGAAGGTACTTGTCCAAATACCGATCCTCCAACGAGGAGAATCAACCCCGCGGTTAGCACTACCGCGCTTTTTATCCTTTTCATAATATGACATCCCCCTTGGCGTAAAACCACCATTATTGTCTATAAACCTTCCAGGAAGGTTCTTTGAGTCTTTTTATGATAAACGCGGAATTCCTGTAAGGCCATTGTTTTAAGAAGGAAAAACATTGCAAAAATCACGATCCCGGGATATATTGGACCTGAAAGGATACCGGCATGATTAAGGATGATATTTTAAAAACCGAGTCAATTTATGTATGGTCCACCGCCAGCGATGAGGTTTATCAGAAGACGCACTGCCACGCTGAATATGAACTTTACTATTTTATTCAGGGGAATATTGAGCGCCATATTGAAGGACGCTGGTATATTATGACCCCGGAGAGCCTCATGTTGATCCCTGCCAACCATGTTCACGGAGTCTCCATTAAAACAACAGCGATGCATAAGCGCATTTCCATTCATTTTCCGCCTGAATTACTGGACGAAGCGGAGCGGGCTTTATTGCTGGAAGTTTTTCACTCGCCCCAGTTATATTACTCTGATTTATCCGCCACACGAATGGACTTTTTGTTTCAGTCGGTAATGGATTGTAAAAATATGGACAAGGGTTTGCAGAACGCGGCCCTCAAACATCGTATTATTTCACTGCTTACCTATATTTTCCAGATCTATTCAAAAAACCTGCCCCACGCTTCCCCGCGGGACGAGCGCATCCAGGGTGTTTTACGTTATTTAAACAACAACTTGTGTAAGCCGGTTTCACTGGATCAACTTTCCCGGGAATTTTATATCAGCAAAAATCATTTGAACCTTATCTTTCGCCGGGAAACAGGGACCACAATTAATCAATATATCAGGATGAAACGTCTGACCCAGGCCCGGCAGGAAATCCGAAACGGCTACACCGCCGAAGAAGCGGCGTACAAGGTAGGGTTTAACGATTATTCAAACTTTTACCGCGCCTACAAAACTTTTTTTGGTTTAATGCCCTCCGACAAAGCCAATGAATGGCCGCAGATACCCCAAGGGGTGCTTTTTGACAACAACGAGGAATGAAAGGGGATTTTTACGCATTGGTTCATTTTTATTGGGCTGGCGTTCATACCTTTGAATGGCAATGTTCCCTTATACTTGACATAAATTCCCCGGAAATGCAAAAATCATACCATGACCATCGACGATCTGAAAGAAACCGCCGCCCTGGCCCATTTGAATATGGATGAGCGGGAACTGGCGGCGGCTTTTCCCGCCTTTGAGCAGATGCTCGGGTATTTTGCCGCCATGCAGGCCGCGGATACGGAGGGGGCCGTCCCGGCGGAGAAAAACAATCCCCCGGCCTCCGGGGTGGAGCGGGCCGTTTCTTCCGGCCATTTCCGCGGCGATGCCGCCGTTGAACATACTGCCGCGAATCCTTCCCATCCGCTTTCCGAAGATCTGCTGGACCGGGCGGGGGAGCGGGACGGCCGTTTTGTCGTGGTTCCCAATGTATTATAAGTAAAGTTTTTTTCAAAGAAGCTTGCTGTCTATAGAGAATTCCCAAGGGAGGAAACATGGCGCTCAAACTGCCGGAAGCTTATCTATCATACGCCCGGGACTGGGAAAAGCGGATCGGCGCGTTTATTGAATTCAGGCCCGATGCCGCCGCGTCCCCAAACCATGCCGCGGGCAGTCCGCCGGACGGCGCTTCCCCGGTGGCGGGGCTTCCCTTCGCGGTGAAGGACAATATCGCGGTAAAGGATTTTTCCCTGAGCTGCGGATCAAAACTGCTGGAAAAATTCCGCTCCCCCTATACCGCCA
>JAISCO010000171.1 GCA_031265535.1 Spirochaetaceae bacterium
TCAAACTGCGCGGCACGTTTTGAACCGGCTCTCCTTCATTCAGCCGTACTTCCAACACATCGCCGTCCGCCAGTTCCTCAAGCGCGACTTTTGTCTTAACAAAGGTTATCGGGCACACCACATTTGTAATATCAATGCTTGCCTTAACTGTATCATCTTTCATAGTAATATTAGTACATTACTACATAATATCTGTCAACCCGCCAGCGGGTTCTCATACGCTCCGCGTTAGCGTCCCGAAAGCAGCCTTCACCCCGTGCCTTCAGTTTTGAAAAAGGCGATTTGCATACGCGCCTGCCAGCGTCCACCAGCTCGCCAATGGGTAGAATGGAGTTTTGCTTTGCAAAACTCCCAAGCTGAACGCGCTTACGCGTTCAGCCCTCCGCGTTAGCGTCCCGAAAGCAGCCTTTACTTCGTGCCTTCAGTTTTGAAAAAGGCGATTTGCATACGCGCCCGTAGCGCTCGCCAGCCCGCCAATGGGTCTATAGCGTTAGCGTCTTGCCGCCGGCGCTTGCCTTGTTTGCGCCGTTGGCGGTGGAGCGGTCTTTAATCCGATAGCGGCCATCGGGGGTTTACCGCCTGATGGCTTCCATTACAAGGGTTTTTTAAGAATTTGGGCGCATTTTTGGCGCGTCAGCGCCAAAAACCGGGCTTTCCGCTGCAATTCCTCGTACCGCCTATGGCGGTACTGCGGGATTTCCACTTCAATCCCTTGCGTTGAGCTTGGGAAGAAAGCGCGATGAATCGCGGCTTTGCAAAACTCCATGTATGTAAAACCCGCTGGCGGGCGGGGGGTGGCGGAAGACTGCCGTAGGCAGGCTGGAGACAGCGGCCTTTAAACATTTATAGGCAACAGTAAGCTTTTCTGGGCCTACGCCATGCTGCCTTATACCCAAGCACACGCTCACTAAGAGAGCGTGCCGTTTTGGGCGGGGGGCGCACTATTAGGCAACGGTTTGCTATGACGCGGGGAAACAGCGCCCCCCCTCCTGAATTGAAAAATTAGCCACAAATTACGCCATAAATGGCGGCGCAAATTACCATGGTGGAAGCAAAACCCTGACTGCCGTTATCGAACCAAAAGCCTCCCCGCCCGCCAACGGCGCAAACAAGTTTGCGGCGGCGGCAAAATGCTAGCGCGGAGCGCATTGAAACCCACTGGTGGGCGCTAGCGCGGAGCGTATGTGAAACCCACTGGTGGGCGCTAACGCGGAGCGTATGTGAAACCCACTGGTGGGCGCTAGCGCGGAGCGCATGTGCCTCCATGGCAAATGGTGGGTTGCAGTTTAGGGGGTTTTAATTTATTTTTTTATAATGATTGTTGCGCTAAAAGATGTTTGGAAGACATATTCCATGGGAAAAGTTCAGTTTGACGCGCTTAAAGGCATAGATTTGGAACTGGAGCGCGGAGATTTCGCGGCGGTGGCGGGACCTTCCGGTTCGGGCAAGACTACAATAATGAATATAATAGGGCTAATTGATACGCCGTCACGGGGGGCGATCGTGGTTGACGGTTTTGATACGAGTTCTCTGAACAGCGCCGAGCTTACACGTATGAGGCAGGAAGTTATTGGATTTATATTCCAGTCATTCAACCTTCTGCCCGTTTTAAGCGTGTTTGAAAACGTGGAACTGCCCTTACTGCTGGGCAGGAAGGGCTCACGCTCGGCGGCTTTGAGCAAGGCGCGGCGAAAAGAACAAGTCGAGCGGCTTTTGGAAGAGGTGGGACTTTCCGATAAACGTTTTAACCGTCCTGCGGAGTTGTCCGGCGGGCAGCAGCAGCGTGTGGCTGTCGCCCGGGCGCTTGTAAACGAGCCAAAAATCATAATTGCCGACGAGCCTACCGCGAACCTTGATTCTGAAAACGGAATGCGCGTGCTCAGTTTAATGAAAAAAGTGAATGCCGAATACGGCGCGACATTTATTTTTTCGACACATGATAAAACAATTTGGGAGATGGCTAACCGGATCATTTTTTTGCATGACGGCAGGATAGAGCGGGAGGCGGCGCGGTCGTGATTTTTTTAATGGCTGTCCGCAACATTATCAGGAACAAAAAAAACAGTATCATCATAATGCTGCTGATCGGCGTAATTACCGCGATGTTTTTTATTGGAAACAGCCTTTTTACACGCTCGAACAGCGGCCTGCGCCAATCTTATGTTGATAATTTAACCGGCGATATAATTATCGAAAAAAAAACTGATGTTACGATGAATCTTTTCGGCGCCAACACTCCAATAATCGAAGATTTTTTTTCCATTCCGGTTCTTAGTTCATACAACGATATAATACAAAAATTAAAAGATTTTCCTGAAATACAGGCGTACACGAATCAAGTTTCCGTACAATGTTACATGGATGTATTTGATTTGCGTTCCGGCGTTTTACTCTGCGGGGTTGACGCGGCGACATATTTTGATTTATTCCCGGGCATAAAACTGGTGGAAGGGCGTTTTCTTAACGCCGGTGAATACGGCGCGATGATAACACGCGAGCGCGCGGATGAGATTGAAAAATCAAGCGGAAAAAAACTTGAAATAGGAACGCCGCTGTTATTTACATCCGCCGGTGAATTAGGCTTTAAGATTCGCGAGGTTCCGCTTGTCGGAATTTTCTCGTATACGACAAAGGGGCAGTATTTGAATCAAATCATTATTATTGATGTTCAGACTGCCAGAACGCTCGCTGAAATACAGGTTGCCACATCTGATGTTGAAGCCGGGGATGCGCAGATTAGTCTGCTGGACAACGCGCTTAACATAGACGATATTTTTAACAGTGATTTTTTTGCGGAAGAAGCGCCTTTAAATTCGGATGAATCAATATATGAAAATAAATCGCCGCCTCAAGGCGCGCCTGTAGACGATATTGAAAGCGATCTTGAAAGCGCGTTGAATTATTTTTTTGACAGTGATGAAAATTCCGGCAGAGTAGATGATTTTTCAAGCGGCGGTGACTGGAATTTTATCATACTAAAATTGAAAAATGGAAGGTCCGGCGGGCGTGTTATCAAAGAATTAAACAAGGCTCTGCAAGCGTTTGACGCGGTCGCGCTTAACTGGCGTTTTGCGGCTGGCGGTTCCGCCATACTGATTTTGCTGATACAGGCGCTTTTTAACGCGGGCGCGGCGCTTGTCGGCCTTGCGGGAGTTATCGCTATCATCAATATCATGCTGATAGCGGTTTTTAGACGTACCCGCGAGATTGGTTCGCTGCGGGCAATAGGCGCGTCCGATTTCTATGTACGCTCCCTGATACTGTGTGAAAACGGCATTATCGGCATACTGGCGGGTTTTACAGGCATCATAGCCGGAATTATCATTTTATATGCCGTAAACGGTATGCATATACCGCTGAATAATGAATTGATAGCGGGACTGCTCGGCGGCGATATTTTAGAGATTGATTTTTCGCCGTTTACAGTTATGCTCTCCTTTGCCGCGGCGCTTGTTTTAAGCGTTTTCGCGTCAATATATCCGATAGAAACGGCGGTTAAAATACAGCCTGTCGCGGCTATGCGGAATTAGCAATTAGCAGTTAACAGTGAACAATTAGCAGTGAGGAATGAGGAATGAGGAATGAGGACAAAAAGGGGGGAGCGCATTTATTCTAAACCGTCAAAATTTTGAGGTTCATGATAAATTTTTTGTCGCTGCTCCCCCTCGCTCCAAAGGTTTTGCTTCGCAAAACGCTTTTCCGCTGCCCCCACCCATTAACAATGAACAATGAGAAGTGGGGAGTGAGGAGTGAGGAGTGTCGCGGACACTAAGGCACGGAATAAAGCCCGCGTTGGGTACGCTAACGCGGAGCGTATGTAAACCCGCTGGCGGGCTGGCAGGGCAACGTCATTTAACTTTGCCGAACAAAACATCGCGCAAAAAATCGTCGCTGAGGGTTGCCCTGAGCATTTTGCGGCTCAGTCCAAAACGTTTTTCCGGAACGCTCGTCTTCTT
>JAISCO010000177.1 GCA_031265535.1 Spirochaetaceae bacterium
AGTCGGTCTTGCCTTCGGTAAGCGGAATCTCCGCTCCGGCATTCAACGATTCACCGGACAGATTTATTGATAGCTCCGCCTGCGGGTCTTCGGGTATCGCTATAATACTGAATTTTTGATCCTGAACTGTCGGAAAGATGTGGGGAATCTCCGCGGTGTAATGGTTATTTTGGGCAGTTCCAAATTTGGGAGTGATATTCGAGCTTACGCTGACATTAAGAAATTCAAGGTAAGCGCTTTTTGTCGGGGTCTGGCTGAATGTGCCGCTTATTGTTACATCCCCCGTCGGCATACTGAATCTCCACTGGTTATCGGCAACTTTGGTAAATGGTACCAGTTCTCCGCCGGCGTCTTTAATGGAAATGTTATTTAAATACCAAGGATAGTAGTCATCACCGCCGCTTTCGCTATGTGTACCCCCCCCCCCCCCGCCTTCAACGCCGCGAGGGCTTCATCTGTGCCGTCCCATTCCTAAGCTGGCGCCGGAGCCGCGGTTACAGTTATTGGCTGCCCTGTATTGGCCTTGAAACGGCTTGCGGTAATTTTCCCATTCTGTCCGGGCGCAACGCTTATGGTGTATGAGCCTGTTGTCCCGTCATCACCGGCTAAATCCAGCGGCCCTTAGGCTGCCGAACATGCAACGATTACCGTCATGACGGCTATGGCCGCCGCGGCCGCTGCGCTTAGTAGATACGTTTTTTTACGCATAATAGTTCTCCTTAGCCTGTTCACAGGCTTGAATTGTGATGTTTAATAATACATATTTGGGATTTATTTCGGGATCCGCATTGCATTACTTTTTACCTTTACCTTTTTCCTCTCTCCTCTCTCCCCCATTGCTTATTCCTCACTGCTAACTGTTAATTGTGTTGAAGCCCCGCGCATGGGATTGCAGTGGAAATCCCGCAGTACCGCCGCAGGCGGAACGCCTCCGGCGTTTTCGAGGAATTGGAGCGGAAAGCCCGGTTTTTGGCGCTGCCGCGCCAAAAATGCGCCCAAAAACCAAACATCAAACCAAACATCGCCTATCAGTTGCGTATGCCAACCGCTTTTTCCAAACCTGAAGACACGGAGTAAAGTCTGCTTTCGGTATGTTAGCGCGGAGCGCATGTAAACCCGCTGGCGGGACCGCTGGCGGGTATGCCGGCGCGGAGCGCATGTAAACCCGCTGGCGGGGCGGCTTGCGCACAATGGAATAAGAAGATAGACTAAACAAAGCTATGCCCGAGAAAAAATTTACAGTTCTTGACCTCATTGGACTTGACCTAAAAGAACATGATTCACTGGATCTAAGCTGCTTTTGCGGCCGTAAAGGATTATCGCGCTGTATCAGCGTATCGGAGATAAACAGACCGGGGCTTGCCTTATCGGGCTTTTTTGAAGTTTTTGCCAACGACCGGCTGCAGATATTTGGACGCGGCGAAGTAGAATATTTAAAAAAAATGGCGGTCGAGAACACGACATCCATTATCCACAAACTTTTTAATTATAAAATACCGTGCTGTATATTTACCTGCAACCTTAAACCGGAACCTTTTTTTATCGAAGAAGCGGAGCGCGCCGGCTGTCCCGTACTCACGACAAGCCTTGATACAACTGAATTTTTGATTCGTATTTTACGCATACTTTCGACCATATTCGCGCCGCAAAAAACAATACATGGGGTTTTGATTGAAGTATTCGGCATAGGCGTTCTGCTTTTAGGCGAGTCCGGCGTTGGAAAAAGCGAAATAGCGCTTGAGCTGATTAAATCAGGGCATCGCCTTGTTGCGGATGACGCGGTTAAGATTTACTGCGTAAACGGCAATATTCTTGTGGGAACAGGGGCGAATAAAATAATCGGTCATCACATGGAAATTCGCGGGATAGGCGTCATAAACATTACGCATATTTTTGGTGTCAGCGCTATACGCGACAAAAAACAAATACAACTTGTAATAGAACTTGAAAACTGGGACCCGCAAAAAAACTATGATCGTCTTGGCAGCAAAGATGAATACACGGATATTTTGGGCGTAAGTGTTCATAAATTGGTTATACCGGTAAAGTCAGGCCGAAATTGCTGCATAGTGGTAGAAACGGCCGTTATGAATGAGCGCCTTAAACGTATGGGATACAACGCCGGAAAAGAGTTTGAACGCAACATCCTTAAATGGATAGAAAGTGAAAAGACAAGCACTGTATATTTTGGACAAAACGATATAACATAGGTGTACATGAAGCTCCCTGCCGCAATGGCGCAAATTTGCGGCGGGGTATTAGCCCCCACTGCGAATAAAATGAGGCGGATGTTTATTCTTGCTCAGTTCCTTAGTTATCGCGGCCCCAAAGTTTAGTTGCAAGTCGTTTTAAGCGGAAAGCGGCGCGGAAACTGAAGTTTCCGCGCCGCTCTGTTACATAAACGTGGAGATTTAAATGGTTGAAGAGCTTGTAAAAGTTGTAAATAGAGCCGGAATACACGCGCGTCCGGCTTCGTTGATTGTTGAGATAACGAAAGACTTTAAGTCATCAATACATTTTGAACAGGATTCAAACAGCATCAACGCAAAATCCGTGCTTGGCATCATTACATTGGGCGCGGTATATAACAGTGAAATAAAAATAACAGCGGAAGGGGAGGACGAACGCGAAGCGGTTAACCGTCTAATACATCTTTTTAACTCAAAGTTCGAGGAAGAATGAGAGAAGCGGAGGCGCAAATACGGAATTCTCAATGGAGCGACGGAGCGCTAAAAGACGAATGTCCGCCGGCCGGCGGACATTCTTACTTTAATTCGGAAGCCAATTTCAAAACTAACCGAGTTTTGAAATTGGCTCATCTACCTAAAAATATTTTCAAAATCTATATTTAGCGTAAATCTTTAAATATCTGCCTCTTTACAGCAGTTTTACTTTCTCTGTCCACTAACCCACTGTTAATTGTTAATGGGGTGGGGGGAACGGAAAAGCGTTTTTGTGAATACAAAAACCTTTGTAGTGCGGCCTTTAAGCGGCATGTAACAGTAAGTTTTTTAGGGCCTACGCCATGCTGCCACATACTCACTAGGAGAGCGTGCCGTTTTTTGGCGGGGGGAGCCGTAACAAAAAGTTCATCATATTCCTCAAAATTTTAACGGTTTAGGATTGATGCGCTTCCCCCTCTTTGTTAAGAAAGAAGAGGTAAGAAGTTTATAACTGTTTATTTTTCCTTTTTACCTGTTACTTTTTCCCTTTTCCTTTGCTTGCCCCTTTTTGCCCCCCGTTTTAAGTTTCTTTGATGTTGTATTTTTTGCGGAAACGCTCAATGCGGCCGGCGGTATCAACTAGTTTTTGCTTGCCCGTAAAAAACGGATGGCAAGCGGAGCATATTTCAACTTTAATATCCTTTGCCGTTGAACGGGTCTCTATCACATTACCACAGGCGCAAGTAACCGTTGTTATCCCATAATTAGGATGTATCCCATTTTTCATAAAACCCTCACAGTTCACTCAGTCCATACCGGCAGCGCCGGTATTCATCGAATTTAAGAATGCTTCATTATTCTTACTTTTCTTAATTTTGTCAATAAGGAACTCTATAACTTCAAGATCTTCCATAGGATTGATAAATTTACGCAGAATCCAAATGCGCTGCAACTCCTTTTCGGAAAGCAGCAATTCTTCCTTGCGAGTACCGGACTTTTTGATATTGATGGCGGGGAATAGCCGTCTATCAGAGATACGGCGGTCAAGATTGATTTCCATATTGCCGGTACCCTTAAATTCCTCAAAAATTACTTCGTCCATACGGCTGCCGGTTTCGACAAGCGCGGTTGAGATAATCGTAAGGCTTCCCCCTTCTTCGATATTGCGCGCCGCGCCAAAAAAACGTTTGGGCTTATGCAAAGCGTTTGAATCTACACCGCCGGACAGTATTTTACCCGATGTAGGGACAGTCTGGTTATAGGCGCGGGCAAGCCGCGTTATTGAATCCAATAAAATGACCACATCCCGTTTATGCTCAACCAAACGTTTAGCCTTCTCCAAAGCCATTTCAGTAACCTGAACGTGCCGGCTGGCCTGTTCGTCAAATGTGGAAGAAATTACTTCGGCATTGACTGTACGTTCCATGTCGGTAACTTCTTCGGGCCGCTCATCAATCAACAGAACAATCAAGTAGACCTCAGGATGGTTTGTTGTTATCGCGTTGGCGATTTTTTGCATCATTATGGTTTTACCGGTCCGCGGCGGCGCTACTATGATAGCGCGTTGTCCTTTACCAATCGGGCAAAATAGGTTTATGATGCGGGTTGAAACATCACTGCCCACTGTTTCAAGATTGAGTTTTTCATTCGGGTACAGCGGAGTCAGGTTGTCAAACGGAACGCGATTCTGCGCGACGGATGGATCGTCAAAATTGACGGTTTCTACCCGCAGCATGGCAAAGAAGCGTTCGCTGTCCTTGGGCGTGCGTATTTGACCGGAGACGGTATCCCCTGTTTTAAGTGCAAAAAGCCGTATTTGGCTGGCGCTAATATAGATGTCATCGGGGCCGGAAAGGTATGAATTCTGCGGGCTGCGCAGGAAGCCGTAGCCGTCCGGCAAAATTTCCAGCGAGCCATAGGCATAAATGATGCCGCCGCGTTCCGTGTGCGCCTTGAGTAATGTAAATATCAAGTCTTGTTTCTTGAGCGGTACAAGGTCTTCATGCGATATACCATAACAGCCCGCGATTGTACGCAGGTCTATCATGCTAAGACGGGATAATTCGTTTACTGAAAGCCGCTGGCTGCCGTCATCCTCGCCGCGAGGCTCCGGTTTTCCATAGATTTGCGGCATTGCGGGCAAATTTTTCGACAAATCCGGTAGAGTTCCCTGCGTATACGCTATATTGAGCGGGGCCGCCGACGCTATGTTGCCAGGGTAAGCGCTGTAATGAGCCGGCGCGTTTCCTCCCCCGCGGTCATAGGTACGCCGCGCGCGGGGCTGCGGCTGCCGGGCCGCGCGTCCGTTAAACTGCGCGCTTTCCGCGTCGTACTCTTGGCGCTCGCGGATATGCGCGCGGGGTCTGGCACGGACAACGATTCTGCCGGATTGTCGTTCACTGTTTTCATCCAGCGGGTCTTCACGTCCTTCATAGAAGCCGTTTTCCGCGCCGTAAGCGGGGTTTTCCAAAGCGGTATCGTTGTCAAAGTCACGCCCGCCGTCTTCAAAAGGCGCTCCAATAACTGACTGATCATCAACGGACGAGCTCATTCTAACGCTTCTGCCTGGTCCGGCGGCGATTTCACTTTCGCCATTGTTGAATAATTCCGAATCTCCATCCAGAGTTTCGGCGCTAATTTTATTTTTTCTAACGTAAGCCATTTTTAAACCTCAAATTTTATGATTCCACACAAAAGAACTTTACACTCAGACGCAAAGAATCTTAAATTAAAATCGTTTGAAAGGGGTTAATGCGGATTTGTTCCTTAGGACATCTAATCTATATATTCAGTCTATAGCCTTATAAAATTTTTGTCAACCATTTGCCATGGAGACTGTTTGCCATGGATGCACATGCGCTACGCGCTAACATACCGAAAGCAAGCTTCACTTCGTGCCGTCGGTTAGGCAAGGGCGCTTGGCATACGCGCCCGCCGGCCCACCAGTAGGTTCTCATAAGCTCCGCCCGCCAGCGGGTTTTACATACGCTCCGCGGTAGCGTTTTGCCGCTAACGCAAACTTGTTTGCGCC
>JAISCO010000245.1 GCA_031265535.1 Spirochaetaceae bacterium
CTAACCGTTTTTTAATAATCATGCAAGCGACCCGCAATGGCATTCAGCAATGTACCATTACAAAGTTCTTTTAATAAAGGGTATTGATACCGCAGGGCAAGCCCTGCACCCGCCGCCTGCGGCGGCTTCCGCAGCAAGCCGCGGGGTATTAAACCCTTCGTTTCCTCACTCGCTCGATCATGCCCGTGCAAGCACGGTCGCGATCTCGCTCCGTTCGTCAATAATTTGGGCACATTTTCGCGCTGCGCCGAAAACCGGGCTTTGTGGGCGCATCCCAAGCGTCCATGGATGGACGCATTACGAAAGCAAATCTGTAGCAGGATTGTTGTTCAGAAACTGAAATTTCCGAGCAACACTTCTACAAGCCCAATAACCAAACAACCACTAATCAAAACCAAAACCATAATGATAAATAGCCTGTCACCTTTACCCCGAATAAAATTATAAATTATAAGTAATAAAATGAGTGGATAAAATATAACGGTTATAATGGAGTGATTTTTTAGAATGTCTACCGCTTCATCTCTATCCGCAGCCATTTGAAGTAATTCATTAATTACGAGTCCTATTAAAATATATACCGAAACATACGCTATTGGTTTAAGTATCAGCTCCATCTCTGCTTCCTTTATATTTTCTTATCTATCTTCTCATTCATCTTCCCTAATTCGGTATCGTCCTTGACAAGGCGTAACACCGCCTTAAGGTGGCATTGCGTACATGGAAATCAGCGTAATCAGCGGACCATTGTAACCCGCTCACCCCCGCAGGGGTGCGGCGGTTCGTGCGCAAGGGATTGGAGGGGTGCGGAGCAGCCACGGCGTTAGCCGGGGCCGAAGCGCGTGAGCGCGGAGCCCCGCAAAGCCCGGTTTTTTGCGGAGCAAAAAATGCGCCCCTATTTTAAAACATATTCGTAATGGCAAAGCGTTCCAGAGCGTTCACCACAGGGACTTTCAACTCAAAAGATGGCACGCAGCCTGGTGTCCCGGTGTGATCTCCCTCATGTCCGGCGCGGCTTTTTTGCATATCTCCGCAGCATTGGGACAGAGGCTGCTGAAACGGCAGCCTGCGGGAAGGTCCACGGGACTCGGAATCTCCCCGTTGAGGATGACGCGCTTTCGGCTCCGGGTAGCGTCTGGATCGGGGATGGGCACCGCCGAAAGGAGGCTCTTCGTATAGGGGTGCAGAGGATTTTTGTAAAGCTCGTAGCTTCCCGCGAGTTCCACCAAATTGCCGAGGTACATCACGCCGATACGCCGTGAAATGTGGCGGACCACCGAAATATCATGGGAAATGAAAAGATAGGTGAGCCGGAATTCCTTCTGCATGTCTTCCAGCATGTTGACGATCTGGGATTGTATGGAAACATCCAGGGCCGAAACCGGCTCATCGCAAACGATGAACTCCGGCTCAACTGCTAACGCTCTGGCTATACCGATGCGCTGCTGCTGGCCGCCCGAAAACTCGTGGGGATACCGGTTGGCATGTTCACTGTTGAGGCCCACCAGCGAAAGAAGCCGGGCGACCCGGTCCTTCCGGTCGGTCTTTGTTTTCGCGAGGCCGTGAATGTCGATGGGCTCTCCCACGATTTCGGAAACCGTCATCCGGGGGTTAAGGGAGCTTGCCGGGTCCTGAAAGATGATCTGCATCTTCCGCCGATACGGTAGCATATTCGTATGGGTAATATCATTGCCCCGGTAGAATATATGCCCTTCCGTCGGTTCGTGAAGCCGGAGTATAGTCCTCCCAAGAGTGGTCTTGCCGCAGCCCGACTCCCCGACCAGCCCCAGAGTTTCCCCTTCTTCAATATAAAGGGGAACGTTTTCTACCGCATGAACATACCTGACCCGGCCCCAGCTTTCCTTGACCCGAAAATACTTTTTGAGACCGTTGACTTCCACAAGCCGTACGCTTTCGCTCATGCCGGACCTCCGTGCAGAAGCCAGCAGCTCGCATGGTGGCCGGTGCCGATAAATTCGGGAGGGGGCATTTTCTTCACGCAAATTCTCATGCAGGATTCACAGCGGGGCGCAAAAGGACAACCCGGATTCGGATTGAGCATGTTGATGGGGGTTCCCTCAATGGGAATGAGCCGCTCCGATTCCTCTTCGTCAATGCGCGGCATGGAGCGGAGGAGGCCCTTGGTATAAGGATGGGCCGCCTTGTAGAAAATATCTCCGGCGCCGCCCTGTTCCACAATACGGCCCCCGTACATGACGGAAACCTTGTCGCATATCTCGGCAATCACTCCCAAGTTATGGGTAATGAAAATAACGGCCATGTGCGTTTTTTTCTTGATATCCTTCATCAGTTCGATAATCTGGGCCTGAATAGTTACGTCCAGAGCGGTGGTGGGCTCATCGGCAATGAGAACCTGCGGCTCGCAGATAAGCCCCATTGCGATCATCACCCGTTGGCACATCCCGCCCGAAAGCTCAAAGGGGTACTGTTTCAAGCGCCGCTCAGGATTGGTAATGCCCACAAGCCGAAGCATTTCCAGAGCGCGTTCACGGGCGGCGGCAACGGTAATATCGGGCTTGTGCTTCCTGAGTACGCTGACCATCTGGTTGCCCACGGTGTAAACCGGATTCAGACTGTCCATGGGGTTTTGAAAGATCATGGTCATGCGGTTGCCCCGGATTTTCTCCATTTCTTTGGATGAACACTGAAGAATATCCTGGCCTTCGTACTTGACCGATCCGCCGACGACCTTCCCCGGAGATTCCAATATGCCCATAAGCGCAAAGGCTTCCACGCTCTTCCCGGAGCCGGATTCGCCCACGATGCCCATCACCTCTCCGTAATCAAGGCTGTAAGAGATTCCTCCCACGGCTTTTACCTCTCCCACCGGCGTAAAGAACGAAACTTGAAGATCTTCGACCTCAAGCAGTTTTTTCCCCGTGCCGACCGCATTCTGTTCAGTCATACCAGCCTCCTATTTCTTGAGCCGGGGATCCAGAGCGTCCCTAAGACCGTCTCCGAAAATACTGAACGAAAGGATCATGAGGCTCAAAAGAGCGGCTGGAATGATCAACCGATAGGTGTACGTGTACATCCCTTTGAGAGCGTCCGAAGCCATAGAACCCAGGCTCGTCATCGGGGCGTTTACCCCCACTCCCAGAAAAGAAAGAAACGATTCAAGAAAAATCGCGATAGGAATTTCCAGACAGGTAGCCGCCACCAAAGGTCCCACGCAGTTGGGCAGTATATGTTTGAAAATAATCCGCCGGTTGGACGCGCCCAAAGCACGGGCGGCGGTAACATATTCCTGCTGTTTGAGTTGGAGCACCTGCCCCCGGATAATACGCGCCAGAGTCGTCCAGTACAGAAGGGCAAAGGCAATAAAAATAGCGATAATACTGGGCCCCAGCGCGATAATAAGCCGCCCGATAATTCCGGCTTGATGGGCGTCGGCATAGGCGGACAAGAGGGGCTTAATCGTAACCGCCAGAAGGAGCACCACAAGAACATCCGGCACCGAGTAGATAATATCCACAATCCGCATCATGAAGGTGTCGATCCGTCCGCCGAAAAACCCCGATACCGCCCCGTAAACCGCGCCGATAACGAGGGTCAAGGCGGCAGCGGCAAGACCGATGACCATGGAAACCCGGCACCCGTACATGAGGCGCACAAGAATATCCCTTCCCAAGTTATCAGTACCGAAAACATGGGGCGAAAACTTCTCACCGGCTGCCTTGCGAGCCAGTTCCTGCTCCGAATATTTCATAGGGAAAAGATTTTCGCTCCCCCTTACCTGCTCGTCATAACTATAAGAAACAAAAAAAGGACCCAAATACGCGAAAAGCATAAAGAAGACAATAAGTCCCAGCGAAACCATTGCCACATAATTTTTCTTGAGCCGCCGCCATGCGTCCTTCCAGTAGGAAACACTCTCGTGGTCCGGAACAAACGCCTGTTTTTCTTCCGCAGTGGACAGGATAAAATCATCAGGGTTAAGCTGAAGATGTCCCGCCGCCGCGCCCAGAGACGCAATATCTGGAATTTTAATTTTACTGCCCCTGGGGGGCGGCGCGTCAGACGCCGTTTTGTTATCCGTTCCCATTTTGAGTCCTCATGTCGGTTCGCTTTCAAGCTGGATGCGGGGATCAACGATCTTGTAAATCACGTCCACCGTAAAACTCATGATAATCACCAGAGTGGCAAGAAAAATAGTCGTTCCCATAATAAGGGGATAATCCCGATTGCTGATACTCTGGACAAAATAACGGCCCAAGCCCGGAATGTTAAACACCGATTCCACCACAAAACCGCCTGCCAAAATGGCGGCGATCATGGGACCCATATAGGTTACCACCGGAATGAGAGCGTTCCTGAGAGCGTGCTTGAAAATGATCTGCGGAACCGATTGACCGTAGGAACGGGCGGTCTTTATATAAGCCTTGCTCAGGACTTCCAGCATAGACGACCGGGTATAGCGTGCGATAGAACACATGGGGGAAAGCCCCAGAGTAAAACAAGGAAGAACAAAACTCAAAGGCCCTTGGGACAGGCCCGAAGTCGGAAAAATTTTAAACACCCCGCCCGCAAAAACGATGAGAAGCACCGTGGCGGTTACAAAGGAAGGAAACGCTATCCCCAAGGTGGTAATCACCTGGAGAAGGCTATCCTGCCACTTTCCCCGGCAGTACGCCGCGATACAGCCGAGACTGACACCCGCGATCACCGCCCAAACAATAGCTATGGCACCGATTTTGGCTGAAACCGGAAACATCTCTCCGATAATAGTCGCCACGGGCCGGTTTTTTTGCATTTTAAGGGAAACTCCCATGTCCCCCTTGAGAAGGCTCGA
The DNA here is from genome assembly GCA_031265535.1 of Spirochaetaceae bacterium. GTDB lineage: Bacteria > Spirochaetota > Spirochaetia > Treponematales > Breznakiellaceae > JAIRMY01. The sequence goes on from JAISCO010000245.1 coordinate 4,814, forward strand.
AATATAGTTCTTAATCTGAATCGGAAGCGGCTTGTCCAGACCGTACTTTGCCTCTAGCTCCTGAAGCACCCGAGGAGAGATGGCTTTTTCGCCAAGAAAAGGTCCGCCCGGCACGGTGTTCATCAGCACATAGGTCAGACAAATGATGAAAAAAAGCGTAACAATCACCAATATCGCCCGCTTTATCAGAAACTTAATCATACATTAACCACCTCCTGCTTGAACATTTGAGCCAATTTCAAAACGCGAAGTTTTGAGACCTCCCCTTTATAGCACCTTGAACAACTTTTGTCAACCATTTTCATATTATCACCACGAATTTAATATTATGGAGATTTTTAAAATTTTGACACATTTTTTACTCCGCAAAACTCCCCGGCTTATCGGCGGGTGTATCCAAGCCAGCAGTTTAACATTACGACGTTTTTAAATTTGGGCGCATTTCCGGCACAAGTGCCGGAAACCGGGCTTTGCGGGGGTTCCGTCCCGCCGCTATGCGGCGCGACCGATGCCACCTGCGGTGGCCCCGCCCCTCCAATCCCTTGCGCACGAACCGCCGCCACCCCTGACGGGGTGAGCACTAACCCAGCGCGGAGTTTTGCTGCGCAAAACTCCGGAAGCAAGTGCCGCAACGTGGCAATTACTCAAACACCAAGAACATAGCCGCAAAAACGGCTGCATGGCTAATCCGAAGCAAATTATTTTCTACGGTATCTTCTTTCTAATTCGTTCCAGCAATATTTATTCCACGCAAGATCATAACTTTCCTTGTCAATTATTTCTAATATTCGCATCCCGTCATTGCCAAATTCTATCGGCGAAAAAGGTTCATCGTAATTAAAATAATATTCTATCTCGCAATATTTCACAATACTATTTGCCGTTATGTCAAAGCCGTAAATGGTAAAAAGATTGCCAAAACCGCCAAACGAAAATGCCATTATTTCATTAAGACTATCATCATTTATATCACCTACAATTAAATAATCTCCAAATCTTACTCCGGGCATCTTCTCCGTCAGTATTTTCCCATACGGCAAAGGCCACCCGTTATTGAGATTATATATCTCTGCTATTGCTTGTTGATTGACGAACGGAGCGAGATCGCGACCATGCTTGCACGGGCATGATCGAGCGAGTGAGGAACCGAAGGGTTTAATACCCCGCGGCTTGCCGCGTAAGCCGCCGCAGGCGGCGGGTGCAGGGCTTGCCCTGCGGTATTTATACCCTTTATTATCCAGTGTTTTGAACGTATATAATTTATAAACATAACCCTCGCCGGTTCTCCAATAAACCACAAAACATAAATATCCGGGAATAAAATATTCAAGCTCCATCATATCCAATAACTCAACATATCCCCGCGAACTACTATGCCGCAAAACAACATCTCTATAATACTCCATCGGTTGCCTAATCAGCGCACTATTTTTATTAATCTCATCAAAAACATTCTTCAAATACCCGTTATTTTCATTAACAGTTTTTATATTGTTTTCCGCCGCATTCTTGTTATTGCAAAAACACAATAAACCACAAACAAACATTATCAAACCGATCTTTTTGTATTTCACGTTTTTTTATTTTCGAACGAATCCTAAACCAGCCAACTTCAGGGCAAACGATACCCGCAAGGGAAAGGGGCACTACCAACCTTCAATTTACATTAATGATTCTGCTATTTCTGCAAGATCTGTTTTGGCAACGAATCATCGATTTCCATTATCACGAAATCTTTTATAATTTTCTTTCCGTTGCTGTATCTTTGATTAAGACACTCTCAATATGCCATTTTGATAACAAAATAACGCAGAATAGCATTATACACGAAAAAATACGCAAGTCAAAAACTGTTATGCCAAACAAAAACGGCATATAGACAGAGCTTCCGGAAAAAATTATTAAAGGACATACAAACCAGCGTTTGGGAAAACAAGCGGCATAGATTATACTCGCGATTTCTACAACATAAAAATAACGTTCGTGCATATGCGGCAGGAAATATACGGTTATCATGGCGGAAAGCAAGTATAATGATACCATTTTTCCCATATCGGTTGTTCTTTTGTACAAGGACATAAAAAACACTCCGGCAAGCATTGAAGCGGTAAAAATAATACCTGCGTTACTCAGCGCCGCGCCCGCAACAGAGTTATTTATCCCGTTGACTAATCCAAATACAGTCGGAGCGTTTAACGTCAATTCGGAATAACCGCCTAACTGTTTAACAAGCGCCAACAACCAATAATAAACAGGGGAACCAAATAACCAGGTAACCGCAGTTATACCAAAAAATCCAATAAAGGCAAAAAGCAAATCCTTAAATTTCCATTTGCCGAATATATACAAAATAATTATAAACGGTAATATAAAAATCGATTGTAGCTTGAAGGAAAATGCAATGCCATAAACCAGTAACGCCCATCGAGCTTTATTTTGAAGGAAAAACAATAACGCAAGTATTAGAAATGTTGTATAAATACCGTCACATTGAGCCCAAAACCCACTGTTAAGGAATACCGTTGGACAAAACAAAACGGCACAAAATGACGCAAATGATTTCTTTAATGATTTCGTAACAAAAAACACCGTCTTGAAAACAACGACGGATAAAATAAAATCAAATAATATCGAAACAAATTTTACCGCAGCTAACGCAATATTTTCCGGTAAATACGATATAAAGCCTAATATAAGAAGATACGGGGCTGTATAGTTACTATCGATTGTTGCCAGCCCCCCCCCCCTAGTTATATTATTTTGACGCAAATAATTTGTCCACGGTTCTATAAACGCGGAATAATCTATCGAAACATATTCTAATCCCGATACACGTAACAGTAATGCTAAAAGACTTGCAAAAAACAGGGAAACGCCCAATAGATGTTTTCGCGTTACCAGCAACAGTTGCTCGATACTGACAAAAGCAAGTGTTATTGATGCTGCTGCCCAACAGAAAAATCCGGCAATTCCAACCGCAATGGCAGAACGCACCACGGCAAACCATTCTTGATAATTATTTAGTTTTCTTCCGAGTATATTATTTTCGGCAAAATCTAGAATTATTTTGACGTTGTTATTATGTCGCAGCCAAACTAGTATAGCGGCAACAACAAATAAAACAACTCCAATGCTGAATGTTAAGATTTTTACACGTTGAAATATTCGGTTCATTTGTATCTCCAATTTTTATTGATGCCTCTATTGGGATTTACTGAATTTTACATAACATTCTGATTGCTTATAACATTTTGCCGCCCCAAAAAATGCGCGGTCTTTTCAAGGCAAACAAAACGTGCCGAAGCAAGGATATATGAACGGAATTTGAAATACCACTGGCCGCTTACTAATCCACGAACACATCATCAAAAGCCGCCGCGGCGGACGAATAGCGGAAGATGACAAAATTATAATCCTCATAATCCGGCTTGTACTGAGCAAATTTTTCATCCTGTCTCACTTCATCCTTGGTCAACAGCAAAAAAGTTTCACCTTTGTGATAGTCGGGATTTTCATAGGCGATAACACGCAACCAGTTGGGAGTACGAATATTTTCGGAATGGAGACCAAGCGTTTCTATCCGTCCGTTCGTCAATTCCGTAAGCACATTCGCGTTCCAAAACGTGGCGAGTCCAAAACGCAAATTGTTTTCCTCCAAATAAGCTATGCTGTCTTTTCTATAATTGTTAGAATCATAAAACGGCAGGCCGCAAAGCCGCATGAGACCGGAGCCGATTATTACAAAGGCAATCCCGCAAATAAACAGTCTGGCGTTTTTGAAGGGCATATTTCTTTTAGCAAATTCAAAAATTATCGCGAGCACCGGTACATATAATATCTGTAACGGTATAAGATGCCTGAAATCACCGTCAATTACTTGAAAAAGTACGACATGATATATTGAAGACACGATAAAAAAATATACAAATAAAATGTTTGTTTCCATTTTGTTATTCGTATGATGTCTTTTTATAATTTTCACAGCCTCGTAAAATATGAGAAAGACGACAATAATAGAAGCAAAACTTAAAATTCCCTGTGGCGACATAAACTTTGCGTTGGGCGTGAATCCCAAAAATTCAACAAAACCATATATTGTATTGCCAAGCTGTTGAAAAAATGCTCCACGCAAGTCTATTATGGCGGCACCATGATGCGAATGAAATTCATAAATATAATGCAGTAAAAAATTTACCGCATAACCAAAAACGCACAGCACAAAGCTGACAACACTCAACAGAAACGGCTTTGAATTAAACTTCGTGTTTTTTCCAATAAAACAAGCGCATAAGGCCATAACAAGTACAGGAACCTGAATATTCATCAGTCCCCGTATTCCGCCCACGCCGAATACAAACGAAAGAAGCGCAAAGAAGATAAAGGCGGCCGTTGATTTCTTGCCGGAATTAAGCAGAATCGCGAATAATCCCAGATAGCAAAAGAACATAGCGATAAAAAACACATAATATCCACCGAACAGCACAATCTCCCAATAGACCATCGAAACCGGTAAAACGAGAAACAACGATGTAAACAAAACAATTTTTTTTGAGACGGAAAACTGTCTCATCATAAAGAAGTATGAGGCCAGTAAAACTATATTGTTCAGCAATAGCGTAATTGCTCTTACAACACGCCAGTCATCGAACAGTTTAAACAACGGCACAAAAAACAACTGCTGGTATACGAGCCGAATTTCCGTTGAATACACCCAGTTTGAAGTTACCAGTCTGTTTTCTTTCGCAAGAAGATTCCCCAGAACCATCTCACTTGACATATCGGAGTTGAGCCACTGCCTGCCGTATATATATGCCATGTATGTTGATACCGCGAGAATCCCCACGATACAAAGATATAAAATGTTTACGAGGACTCTGCCCCCCCCCCCATATCCTATCTTTTCAAAGTATAAAATACACAAAACAAATACAAAGAACAATATTATGAAAACACCGGATGAATTGATAAATTCCCGCCATGTTGTGCCTGTTAACAGCTTGACACGTTCCATTGTCACTATAATCCATCTGTTCAGCGGCGAAAAAACAATGAGAACACATGCGGCAATGGCGCAAAACGCGATAACCGCAATCAGTTTTTTACACTTATCAACAAATTCACGCTTATCAAAAAGTCCTTGAATATAATCAATCATCACGATCCCTATAATTTTCAACAAATACTTCCATATTTTTTATATCATTAATATTATCAACCGAACAATATTTATTGCAAAATCTAATGCCGCAATGTATACGGCTATATAGACAATGTGAGATTTACGCAAAACTGTGGATTCAATTTTAGGCAATAATTGTTTGGAAATTTTCTTGCTTTTAAACCATATTATGGCCAAAAAAATTATAAAAGTTAAATAATCTATAATAAATGGAAAGAATATATCAATATGGTTAAAAAGATCTTTTATACTTAGATTTTTAACAAAGAGCATATAAAGTTTACCACTCTGTATAACTTTATAAACAATATATATTTTTACTGTAATGCTTGCTATATTTTCATCTTTGTAAAATACATTTTTGTTCAATCGGTTCATCTGATTCATTGTTTCCCCTAATTTATAATTTTATTATTTGGCTTTTTATCAATATGCAAAAAAATTCAAAAAAATATTTAAGGCAAATTTGCGCATTACATACCGGCTGTATATGACATTTGTACGGACAATAGGCAATGCTAAGCATTATCGAATCCCGTCCAATATGGCGGAGAATAACGCACAAAGCGCACAGTCCGAATGCGATTTTTCGTAGCCCAGCCACCTACTGGCGGCAAAGCGTAGGCAGTCCTGTTATGTGCAGTACCCATATTTCAATTGTTGATTATTTCTATAAATTCTCTTGGTGTTAATATATTCTTTTCTTTTGGAAAATGTTTTATGTTTCTTGTAATTAAAAATCAACTTCACTGCTTTTGTACAATTCATAAAATATCCTATCATCTTTATCAGAAATTTTATATTTTGTGGAATTGAAATTGTATATTTTTCATCATTTTTCATGAATTCCAATATTATTTTTATTTAGTCTTTATTTATTTTGAACTTTTCTTTGTTTAATACGTCAATATATTCCATTTCTTGTTCTTCTGGTAATATTTTCAAAATACTTGCCCAAGCGGAATGATCTAGCCGTTACAAAGGCCGAGCCGTCTACTGGCGATGAAACGTAAATAGACCTGTTATATGCAGCACATTTTTGCTTTTGCAACTATATTTTATAGTCCAGCAAAACGAATATATTTCGATATAAGTTCTCGTCCATCTATTTTAATAATCAATGTATCAGAATCCCATCCATAAAGAATATCTTCAAAATAAAATGGTGAATAATATAAACTATTTTCATTTCTCTTTTGATTATAAGCTCTTGCTACATTATCCATATCAGTAACAATAACATCCATATTTTGACCGTCAAGATAAGACCTTATCATTTCAACAGATACGATGCCCACAATTGAAAATGTATCTATAATTATATCTCCATCTACTAAGACAATATCGTCCGCAATTTCAATTGTGTAATTTTCTATGGAATCATGTCCTGATAAAAATGAAATATCTGGCTTCACGGTATTTAGAGCAGCTAAATACGAATTGGCAATCTCCTCTATTTCATCACCAAGAGTAATAGTAAATTCCAAAGATGATGATTGTTTTACCGTATCAAAACCAACTGTTTCATATATTTCATCCAATTCCATTGGGATAGTCCACTTTTCCCTTAAAGTGTTATCGTAATCATATTCCAAACATTTCTCAACTAACTTTTTACAAGCCTCTATCTGCTGATTAATCAACATTCGATATAATTTTCCAATTTCTGTTTTCGCATCATATGAATAAGGTTTTTCAGAGGTTGGAGAGTTAGGACAAGCAACAAAAATTACCAAAATGAATGAACATAATAAGCATAATTTCAATAATCTTTTCATTTTTTCCTCTATAATCCTTTTACATAATAATTTTTAAAAATTTAAGCCAAATGGCGTATAACTTCATTTAAATGACATGCATTGAAACGAATAAGTCAAATAGGATTGAGTGGTCGTCGATTTGTGAAAGTGGGTGAATTTCTGGTGGTTTGCCGAAGGTAAAACGCCATGTCTGGATGCATATTGGGACCAGTCCCACCTCCGGCTTGCCGGGGGTGCTTACCGCGCAAGGGATTGGAGGGGCGGGGCCACCGCAGGTGGCCTCGGTCGCGGCGCAACGCGCCGGGACGGAACCCCCGCAAAGCCCGGTTTTTTGCGGAGCAAAAAATGCGCCCAGATAACTAAAAATACAAATGCTGTTTCTGTCCGGTTCAGATGCTAACATCCGACGACACGCACGGTGCCTTCCATCTTCCAACTGATGCGCTCGTCCCACGGCTTTTTGCGCGTCTCGGGGCGGCGGTCAAAGATGAAGAGATACGCGGGGGCTTGCGGGGCGATCCGGTCGCGGTAGCGGCTTATCTGCGCAAGGCCCTCCGCGAGGATTTCCTCCGGGCTGTCGTGCGCGCGGAGCAGTTTTATTTCTATTATATGCCACTGTTTGGCGTATTCTATCGCAAGGTCAACGCGGCCACGCCCGGCGGCGCA
>JAISCO010000254.1 GCA_031265535.1 Spirochaetaceae bacterium
AGGAATTTCACCTTCCATAATCGTATAACGAGAAAAGCTTCGACCACTTCACCTGTGCAACCAAAGATCACCATGGCTAAGGCGCAGAGGTAGACAATGATTTTATAACAGCATCGGAAATTTCCGGTTTATGTTTTTTCAGATAAGATTCTAGCGATTGCTTCAGCTCGCCGTTACGGTAAATGAACTTTTTCTTCTGGGTATCATTTTGGTGTTCGACGCTTTTCTTGTATATCAGGTGGTAAGCAAATACCCATGCCTTAATTTCTTCTTCGTCAGAACCCGCCGTTTTTTGGAGAATCTCCGGATTTTTCAATTTATCGATATTAAAAACCAGATGCCCCAGTTCGTGGGCCAGTATAAGCCTGATATCACGTTCATTTATTTCCTCATAGTCGCACGTCAACCAGATTTCACAACAATTATCAAAGAAGAGAATTTTTGATTTCTGGCTGTTTGCCGCAGTACATGTAATGATGTGATAGTGCCTACTCTGGGTTCGCAGTATCGCAAGTTCAATATCACGTATTGTATGAGCAAGATAATTACGCTTTTCTACTTCTCCTACAATATCAGCAGCCTCTTTAGGGCTCTTTGTACTAAGATTTTTGTATTTATCCAGTATCACCAAGAGGCCTTCCAGTATCCAAGCAGTGCAGACTCTTCAAGTCCGCAGAGAAGCTCATCCGATGTTTCATCCTCATCATGCAACACTGCCCTAATCTTCATTGCGTTTTTTAGGTAATTAATTTTATCTTCAACTGTCTGAAGATTATTTGACTGATAGTATTCTTTAAACTGTTCCTGTAAACTGACTTCATGCAGGGTCATCATAAAATCTACTCCTTCTTGGACATTTTAACTAGCCATTTTTCCAGCCTTAGCGGGCTTCCTTGTACAATTTACTTGCCAAAACCCATAACATCGCATAATCCAACATAATAATCATAGACTAAAACTATCTTTCGGTCAAGCGCCTGCTGGGATAAATCCAGGGCAACATCATTTAAAAACATTTTCAAACAAACATGATATAGGACAGCGCGTTATTTTCTAAGATGGGGGGTTTGGGGGTTCCTCCAGCCCTCAACGTCTCAACGTCCTGTTTCGGGCTTCCGGGCCGACTTCGTCCGCTGTCGGCGGCATCCATGCCGCCTTTTCCTCCCTTTGGTCGGCGCGGACTACGGCAGAACATACGTTTTGCCCCCAGGAAAGGGGGTAGTGGAAGACCAAGCGGAGAGCAATATGGGCTTAACGCTTTGCGTTGAGCCCATATTGACCGGAGCGCAGGGCTGGAACGAGGGGGACTTTTCCCCCCTTTGCTTACGCCCCTCCTCTCTCACCTCTACATAAAGATGTCCAGTATCAGCAATACGATGAATCCTGTTGCCCAGGCGATTGTAGTGGTAAGAGACCAGCAGCGGATTTGTTCTTTGGTGTCGCTGATGCCCATAAGGCGGTTTGTGACCCAGAAGAAGCTGTCGTTGAAATAAGAGAAGAACAGCGAACCGATACAGGCGGCAAATGCGCCGAGTATCATGTTACCGCCGGCGGCAGCGACAATGGGCGCGGTGATACCTGCGGAAGTTAACATCGCTACGGTGCCGGAGCCTTGCGCGAAGCGGAGCAGAGTCGCGATCAGGAACGGCAGTACGATGACCGGAATCGGAAGCAGTGATATTTGATCCGCGATAAAATTACCGATGCCGCTTGTTTGCAGCACTCTGCCAAGCGCGCCGCCGCCGCCGGTTACCAGAATGATTATGCCCGCGGAACGAATGCCGGTTTCCATTTTATCAAGCGTTTCTTTTCGGGACGCTTTTCGCGCGAGTGTGTAAATAGCGATTAAAAGTCCTATGCCGACCGCGATTATCGGTGTTCCAAGGAAAATGAGCGTTTGAAACAGCAACCCTTCGGTTTTGCCGGCGGCTTTTGAAATTGTGTTGGCAAGTATTAAAACAATCGGGGCTATCAGCGGAAGGAATGAAATAAACGCGCAAGGAGTGGTTTCAAGATCTTTTGTATCGAGAAGGGACGAATTCAGCGTCTCTCTGCCCCCCCCCCCCCCACCGGTAATACCGGGGCGTTCCCAACTTTCGCCGTCTTCCGACGGTATCTGATAAATCTTTTTACCGACCCATTTCGCGTACAAGATACAGGCAATCGCCATTGGTATGGAAATGCAGACGCCAAGCAGTATAAAGTGTCCGATGTCCACGCCGAATGTGCCCGCGACACCGAGCGGGCCTGGTGTCGGCGGAACAAGTGAATGGGTAATAACTAGACCTCCGGCTAACGCTACGCCCAAACTTACAACCGATTTACGGGTTTGACGTGAAAGGGCCTTCATTATAGGGGATAAAATGACAAAGCCCGAATCGCAGAAAATTGGAATAGATACCAAAAATCCGGTTATTCCCAGCGCAACTTCCTCTCTGCCTTTTCCAAATAGTTTGAGGAATGTGTGCGCCATACGCTTTGCCGCGCCCGACATTTGAAAGATTTCCCCCATCATTACGCCAAACCCGATAATGATGCCGATGCTGCCGAGTGTTCCGCCGAAACCGGCGGAAATGGCGTCGGCAATTTTAGTGGTGTCGAGTCCCGCGATCAGTCCGATCGTTACCGCGCCGATAATCAGCGCGAGAAACGCATGGACCTTCGTCTTCAGAATGAGAAAAATCAAGAATAGTAAGCCAATAATCAAAGCTACGACTAATTGGCCTCCCGATGCTACCGTATCCATAATAGCCTCCTAATAGCATATATAACGGCGCTAAGAAAGCGCTGCGGCTTCCCGCGTCCGTCCCATTTGTACGCGCGCGGCGCTCCAGCAGCGCCGCGCGCGCAAAATAGCTGTCATACCGGGAACGTGTGTTTAGACTTTCCCGCTATCCGCGGCGCCGCTGAACGCGGGTGAATATTTTGCCGCGAGTAATATAGCTTCGACCATGCTGACTTCGCCTGCGATGTTTTTTCCCGCGATGTCAAACGCGGTTCCGTGGTCTACGGATGTGCGTAATATGGGCATTCCGCCGGTTATAGAAATTGTGCGGTCGAAATCGAGTGTTTTTGTCGCGATGTGCCCCTGATCGTGATACAATGACAGTACACTGTTGTACTTGCCTTTTAACGCCAGATGAAATACGGAATCCGCGCCGATGGGGCCGGCCACAGCGTATCCCTCCGCCTGAAGTTCTTTAACGGCGGGAAACACGTCGGTAAGTTCCTCGTCACCGAATAATCCGTGTTCGCCGCTGTGGGGATTTAATCCGGCAATGGCCATAGTCCCTGTGCTTACGCCTAATTTTTTCAGCATCGAAACCGAGCGCTTGACATAGTCAATGATGCGTTCTTTTTTAACCATATCGCACGCCTTCCGCAGGGATACGTGCCTGCTAAGAAAAAAGACGCGCAACCCCCGCGTTTCAAACATTGTCAACGGGTCGGCAACGCCTGTCAGTTTGCCGAAAATTTCAGTATGCCCGATAAACGGTACGCCGCCGGCTTTTAGCGATTCTTTGTTGATAGGTGTGGTGGCAACCGCGTCCACCTTCCGCGCCAGCGCCAATTCTATGCTTTTTGCGATGTATGTATACGCGGCTTTGCCGCATACACCGTTCACCACCCCGTATTCAAAGCGAGCCATGTCGATATTGTCGATAGCGATCAGATTGATTATGCCGCCGCTCCAATCGCCATCAGCCGGTTCCGTTATTATGTGTAGCGAAAGCCGCGTTCCGGTAATATTCAGCGCATTTTGAATAATGCTGCGGTCTCCAATCAGGACAACACGCGCCGCCTCGCGCAGTTCCGCGTTGGCGAGCGCTTTAACGGCAATTTCCGGGCCTATTCCAGCCGGATCGCCAATGGGAACAGCAATCAATGGTTTATTTGAAGGGTTACTCATTTTTTTCTCCTCAAAATCATTAAAAAAATCCTTAAAAATTTTTTGTACGGATTAGACTGTGCCGGGTTCATACTGAATAATGTTTCCGTACTCACTCGTTCACCCGCATTTTGAAACCGGCTAAGCGATTTTTTCTGTTAAATACCGGACGCAGGATACAATCGCGTCCGCGTCTCCCACCATGCCCCCTTTGGTAATGACCTTAAAACCGTCGCGCTCGCCGCCGAGAATCTCTCCGTAAGCCGCCAGCGGAAGTACCTCGTCTATCAATTTAAGCCCTACGCTGCCTATCTTTTTACAGACCGCCACAGTAATATCGCCGCCGCAGGTATACATTCCGCAGAAATTTTTGTCCGATTCGATAATACGGCGGACGATTTCCGCGATTGATTCGTTAATCATGCTTGACAATTCATCGAAAGAGCATCGGTACTTTTTTGCGTAAGGTTCAAACGGAACGCGGTATTCGGGGATGATGCCGCGCCCTATAACGCTGCACACCGAATAGTTGTCGCAATTGTCCAGAATTTCACGGATAACACGCTCTATTTCAGCGTTGCGCCGGTTTTCATCCTCTAAAAATTCCGCCGTTTCCATATACACGTTGTATATGTCCCGCGCCGCTAGAAAATAATCAACCTGAGTACGCGCCACCTGATTAACGCTGCCGACCGCCGCCAGAATTCGCCTCTTGCGCCGAGCTTCATGCTGCTGTACGGGAATGACGGCGCGCGCCAGAGAGGCTGTAAAAACGCCGGGATCAACCGCGATAAACGGCACACCGCTTGCCGCCACCGCTTCGGCAATCAAGTTTATGTCTTCTTCGCTTACGGCGTCGAACAAAATATTGCGAACCCCGTTTTCGGCAAGCTCACGAATTTTTGCAATGACAAATTCAACGCCGTACATCAAATCACGTATCAGTATTGAATCAAGCTTATATTTTGACTGAGAACGAAAAATCTCCGCGCAGTACGGCGTGCCGACAGGATTTTTGGGATCGGCCGCCACAGCGGTTTTGTGAAGCGGAACGCCGTTTACTAGCAGACAGCCGCCGACATTTATCCGGTTTGACGACGGGAAACAGGGGACAATCATCGCAATCCTTTCGCCGCCTAGCGCGTCAAGCAGCGCGTCCGTTTCCGCGCCAAGGTTTCCGCGCAGGGTGGTATCTATACGCTTGGAATAGACTTTTACGCCGTCTCCGCGCAAACGCCGCGCCGCGTCAAACACCCGTTTATACGCATGTTCCGCTTGTATACTCCGGCTGTCGGTGGGATATACCACGCAGTCGCAAGTGTTTCTCGCGGCGTCAAATTCATCAATGTTCATAAGGGTAATGGTTTTATAGCGGTTCTTTGTCATAAGCGCGCCGGCAGCGTTTGCTCCGGTTAAATCATCGGCAATCACGACACACTCAGTCATAAGGCGCCTCCTCTTCGTGAGATAATTCCTGTCCGGCGCTCTGACCCGGGACAGGGATAGTTCGTATTTGTTTTTGTTCGATAAACTGCTGTTCTTCGGGCGAGAACCGGTAATCGGTAATAACGCCGGTATAATCACTCAGATTGTCGATCCGGTACAACGCCGTTTTGTTGAATTTGGAATAATCGGCGGCTATGTAGCTTTTGTTTGAACTTTCCGACAGGCAAATTTTCAAAAACCGTTTTTCAAGCGTAGGGGTCATAACGTCAAAATGTTCATTTATGGAATGAGCGCCGAAGAACGACACGTCAAAGTGAAGCTGCCGCGCCATAAGCTCCGTAAATCCGCCGACAGCGCTGCCGGTCTTTTTTTGTATGCTGCCGCCAATATAAATCAACTCCGGCTCAAAGGGGAGCAGCGCGTGAATAATATATACGTCGGTGGTAACGATAGTTATATGGGGGATATGTTTGATCCGCCGCGCGATCTCGAAAGTCGTTGTTCCGGCGTCCAAAAAAACGGTCATGCGTTCTTTAACCAAGCCCGCGGCAGTTTCAGCTATATTTTTTTTGATCGTTTGATGTTCATGGCTTTTGTCTTCATAGCTGATTTCCTGACGATTCGCGCCTGTCAGCATCGCGCCGCCATGACAGCGCCGGACGATTCCCTGCTGCTGACACTTGCCCAAATCACGGCGTATCGTCATGTCACTCACTTGAAGTATCCGCGCAAGATATTCAACTTGAACAAAACCGCGCTCTTTGAGAATCATTACAATTTTTGTCAATCGTTCTTCCGCAAGCACTTTACCCTCTTGTTCAAATATATTCAAAAAAGTTTAATATTGTTTGAATATATTCATAATAAAACAAAATTCGCCGCCGGTCAAGAAAAAAATATTCCAAACCGTGCCTTAAAGGGTGCTTCGTGTTAAATGTGAAATTGCTGCCGCGTGCGTGTTGACACCCACCGCTCAAACACGCTACACTTATGCAAGACTTAAATGGACGCGATACCGCATCCTAAATCAGTGGGCTGTTTTGCGGAAAATTGGGTATAATTGAAATATGGACTTTGTGATTGAGTTCAATCCCGACGCCTTCAAACACGGCATGAATGCGGCTGACATCAGAAGAGCTTTTGATACGGCTGTATACGACGGCTTGCTGGACGAAGCCGGTGATGATGACGCATGGGATAAATACTTGCTCATTGGCTTTGACTGCAAGGCCAATCCTGTTGAAATTTTGTACAATGTTATCAGCGATTATCATGTGAATGTGTTCCATGC
>JAISCO010000297.1 GCA_031265535.1 Spirochaetaceae bacterium
TCCCTCATTTTTTTAGAAGAAAAGGGGGAAACGGAACGGGGATAGCATAGAGGGGTGGGGCTTGGCGGGTGATCGCATTGCCTCTTGACAATAATCATAGGAGGGATTGAAGTGGAAATCCCGCAAGCGTTACCATAGGTAACGGACTTTACCTGCGGTAAAGTTGCGGAATTGGAGCGGAAAGCCCGGTTTTTTGCGGCGCAGCCGCAAAAAATGCGCCCAAAACGAAATACAAACCACACAATCAATTATCAATTAGCAATTAACAATGGAGGCTGTCAGCCGCATATGCCAACGCCTTTTTCAGTCCAGAAGGCAGAGATAGGTACCCTCTTTGGGTATGCTACCGCGTAGCGGACTTTAACCCACTGGTGGGGCGGAGCGCATGAAAACCCGCTGGGAAGTAAAAGGTAAAAAGGAAGAGGTAAAAATTAGCAATTAGCAATTAGCAATGCAAGCAGCCGCGTATGCTAACCGCCCTTTTCGGCCCCAACGGCACGGAGTAACGTTTGCTTTGGGTATGTTGCCGCGTAGCGGACTTTAACCCACTGGTGGGTTTCAAAATTACTGGGTCTTCCGTATAATATATAATACAATTCATTGTAACGGCATTTTGTAAAGAGGTTTTTATGGGCGGTTTGTATAGCAGGGAAAATGAGCATGATTCATGCGGCATTGGATTTGTGGCGGATATTAAAGGACGCGCTTCGCATGATATTTTAGAACGCGCATTGGAAGTGCTGGAGCGGATGACGCACCGCGGCGCGGAGAGCGCTGATGATAAAACCGGCGATGGCAGCGGCGTGATGATGCAAATTCCGCATGAATTTTATAAAAAAAAAGTTGCGGCGTTAAATACCGGTGCTTTTGACAAAGCCGCTTCATACGGTACCGGTCTTTTATTTTTGCCGAAAGATAATTCCTCGCCGGTAACGGACGCGATTTTGAGAAAAATTGATGCGCTCGCGGAGGAAATGGGACTTTCACTGTTGGCGCTGCGCGATGTACCAGTTAACTCTGATGTGATAGGCACTATTGCGCGGCAGGCTGAGCCTTCAATTAAGCAAATCTTTTTGGGCGCCTCGTATGCCGCGGATGATTTGAATTTTAACCTTTATCTTTTTCGTAAAAAACTTGAAAAATATGTCCGTGAAGATTTAAAGAATTATGATTTTTATATACCGAGTCTTTCCGCGTCAACAATTGTATACAAAGGCATGTTAATGCCGCGGCAACTGCGTGAATATTACCCTGAATTGTCTGATAAGGATATGAGTACTACAGTTGCGCTTGTTCATTCACGTTTTTCCACTAATACTTTTCCCGCTTGGGCGCTTTCGCAGCCTTTCCGTTTTATCGCTCATAACGGTGAAATAAACACTGTTAAAGGGAACCGTTTTTGGGCGTCGGCGCGGGAAAAACTGCTTGCCCTCCCGCGTTTTGGCCGTCATATTGCCGATATTTTGCCGGTTATAGAGCCGAACCGCAGTGACTCGGCAAGTTTTGACAATATGCTGGAACTCCTTGTGATGAGCGGGCGAAGCCTGCCGCACGCTTTGATGATGCTGATACCGGAAGCGTGGAATGACAAGAATCCTATAAGCGGCGAGCTTGAAAAGTTCTATGAGTATAACGCTTGTTTGATGGAACCTTGGGACGGCCCCGCTTCAATGGTGTTCTGTAACGGGCGCTATGTCGGCGGCACGCTTGACCGGAACGGGCTTAGGCCTTCACGTTATACAATCACCAAAACAGGACTCATCGTTATGGGAAGTGAGACGGGCGTTCAGGACTTTAAACCGGAAGAAATTGCGTACAAAGGGCGGCTTGAACCGGGGAAGCTCTTACTGGTTGATTTGCGGGAAGGACGCATTATTCCGAATGACGAGGTTAAACATGAGGTAAGTACGGCAAAGCCGTATCATAGCTGGGTCAAGGCAAATGTACTAACTCTGGAGCAGGAACTGGATACCGACACATTGAGCGCCGACCCGCTGTTTAATGATGACGGGCGTGTTTTATTTATGGAGCGGAGTTTTGGATACACCCGTGAGGATCGCGAAAAACTGTTGACTGCAATGGCCTTAACAGGGCAGGAACCGACTAGTTCAATGGGGACGGATACTCCGCTTGCTGTTTTCAGTGATAAAAGCCAGCGGGTATATTCTTATTTCAAGCAGATGTTCGCGCAGGTAACCAATCCGCCTATCGATTCGATACGCGAAGATTTAGTAATGACATTGACGAGTTTTGCCGGCGCGCAAAAGAATTTGCTTGAAGAAACGGCGGAACATTGCCGCCGCGTTAAAGTAAAGAATCCTATCTTGACCGACGCCGACCTTGAGCGGCTGCTCAAAATAGCGCCGGATACTTTTAGCGGTGTGCGTTTGGACGCAAGTTTTCCGGTTCCGGCAGACGGCGCTTCTTCCGGCGCTCTGGAAGCCGGCTTGAATATGTTGATCTCGCAGGCAGTGGCGGCGGTAGAAGCGGGCGCGTCACTGCTCGTGCTGTCTGATAAAGCTGCGCTGGAACCTGCCGCCGGACGCTGTGCTATACCGGCGCTGCTTGCGCTTGGTGCGGTTCATCATGGGCTTATCAAAGCGGGATTGCGGATGAAAACATCACTGATTGTCGATTCGGGCGAGCCCCGTGAGATCATGCATTTTGCATTGCTCTTAGGTTATGGCGCCGATTTTGTCTGTCCTTACGGTGCGCTGGCGGCGCTTTCCGCGATTTGCCGCAGTTTTGATGGTAAACGGCTGGGCGGCTATAAGGATGCCTGTCATCAATATTTGAAGGGTATGCAAAAGGCATTGCTCAAAGTTATGAGCAAGATGGGTACGAGCACCCTGCGCTCGTACAGAGGCGCGCAGATTTTTGAGGCTGTGGGGCTTGGCTCTGAAGTTATTGAAAAATGTTTTTGCGGTACGGTAAGCAGAATAGGCGGGGCCGGTTTTGCGGAGCTTGAGGCAGAGGCGCTTGAACGATGGAAAATGGCGGCGGCGGCTTATGAGAGGCTGGGGGATGATCTTGCGCCGGAAGATTATCTGCTGTACGGCGACGGTCAGTACAGTTGGAGGCGGACGGGTGAAAAACACGCATGGAATCCGGAAACAATTTATATGCTGCAATGGGCGGCGCGCACGGCGGATTACGCTAAATTCAAGCAGTTTAGCTCTGTGGTGAATAATTTTAACCAAGGGCCTCACGTGATACGCGGGCTTCTCGATTTTGCCAAGCCGGGAACAGTAAAGGGCGCTCCCGCCGCATCCATACCGATAGAGGAAGTGGAAAGCGTTGAGGCGATCATGAAGCGTTTTACGACCGGCGCTATGTCGTTTGGCTCTATTTCTAAAGAAGCGCATGAGACGATAGCGGCGGCGCTCAATTCGATACAGGGCCGCTCAAATTCCGGTGAGGGCGGCGAAGCTCCGGATCGCTTTGCAAAGAAAGCGGACGGGAGATGGACACGAAGCGCTATAAAACAGGTCGCGTCCGGGCGCTTTGGGGTAACTTCGGAATATTTGGCCAATGCCATTGAGCTTCAGATCAAAATGGCTCAGGGGGCTAAACCGGGTGAGGGCGGGCAGCTTCCCGGGCACAAGGTTGACGTTCAGATTGGATTGACGCGCCATTCCACGCCCGGCGTTACGCTGATAAGCCCGCCGCCTCATCATGACATCTATTCCATTGAGGATTTGGCGGAGTTGATATTTGACTTGAAAAACGCTAACCCGCAAGCGCGTATCAGTGTAAAGTTGGTTGCGGAAAACGGCGTAGGGACGGTAGCGGCGGGTGTGGCTAAGGCTCACGCGGACAATATACTTATTTCCGGTTATGACGGCGGCACCGGCGCAAGCCCGCAGTCCAGCATAAGGCACGCCGGACTGCCGTGGGAACTGGGAATATCTGAAACGCATCAAACTTTGCTTGCCAATGGACTGCGGGGGCGGGTGCGCCTGCAAACGGACGGGCAGATAAAGACCGGACGCGATATAGTGATTGCCGGAATGTTGGGCGCGGAGGAATTCGGTTTTGGGACTTCAACTCTGATAGTTTTAGGCTGCGTGATGATGAGAAAATGTCATGAAAACACCTGTCCTATGGGTGTCGCGACG
The DNA here is from genome assembly GCA_031265535.1 of Spirochaetaceae bacterium. Classification (GTDB taxonomy): domain Bacteria; phylum Spirochaetota; class Spirochaetia; order Treponematales; family Breznakiellaceae; genus JAIRMY01. The sequence goes on from JAISCO010000297.1 coordinate 4,119, forward strand.
CAGGATCCCATGCTGCGCAGCCGTTTTTCTGGAAAAAGCGAGCATCTTGTTACATTTTTCCGTTTTTTGGCGCAGGAAGTCCGCGAAATAATGGCGGAATTGGGCTGTAGTACATTCGATGAACTTGTCGGACGCTCCGATATGCTTGTTCAACGCCGGAGTAAAAAGTTAAAATCGGCTAATATAGACCTTTCGCGCCTGCTTTTCATGGCGCAAGGACCCGATTTTATTGAGGGGGGACAGGAGCGTTACTGTACACGGGACCAGGTTCATAGCATTGATAATGTGGTAGACCGTACCTTGATTGAGAAGTGCGCTCAATCGCTTGATAAAAAAATCCCAACCACTCTGGCTATGAAGGTACGGAATACAGACCGCGCTGTTGGGGCCATGTTGAGCTGCGAGATTTCCAAGCGTTTTGGCGGGGCGGGGCTGCCGGAAAATTTTGTAACGGTAGACTGGACGGGTTCCGCAGGGCAAAGTTTCGGCGCCTTCCTTGCCCCCGGCGTTAGCTTCCGGCTTGCCGGCGACGCTAACGACTATTTTGGCAAGGGGCTTTCAGGAGGGCGTATTGCCGTATTTCCACCCATTGGGTCAACATTTGTCAGCGCTGAAAATATCATTATTGGGAACACGGCGCTGTACGGAGCGACGGCGGGTTCTGTTTTTGTCGCGGGGCTTGCCGGTGAGCGTTTCTGTGTGCGGAATTCCGGCGCTTTGGCTGTAGTGGAAGGGGCGGGGGATCACTGTGCCGAATACATGACGGGCGGACGGCTTGTCGTGCTGGGTAAGGTCGGCAGAAATTTTGCCGCCGGTATGTCGGGCGGTATTGCCTATGTATTAGACCGTTCATCCGTATCAAACGGTGAACGTCCGTTTGAATACTTTTTGAATAGCAGCATGGTCGAGCTTTCCCGTCTTGAAAATATTGAGGATGAAAACTTTGTTCTTGACTCTATCGAAAAGCATATCTATTGGACCGGCTCGGAATACGCAAAAAAAATCCGCGGCAACTGGGAAACGGAACGCCGTAATTTTTACAAAATTTTACCGGTAGAATATAAGCGCGCCCTTGAAGAACAAAAAATCGCGGAACTTGACCGCAGACTCTACGATATTCGTAAACGTGAAGAAATAAATTAGGACACAAGGAAGAAGGAAGAGGGAAAAAGGAAAAGGTAAAAAGGAGCAATGACAGGTAACAAGGAAAAGGTAAAAAGGAAAAGGTAAAAAGGAAGACCGCCGCTATCGAATTGAAAGCCGTTCCGCCGCCAACGAGGCGCAAACAAGTTTGCGGCGGCAAAACGCTAACGCGGAGCGTATGTGCCTCCATGGCAAATGGTGGCGGGGGTTGTATAAAAAGATGTTTTGGGTTAGGGTTTAAGAACCTCATATTCAGGAACTATGCGAGTATAAACTGCCCAACCCCGCCAGGTCCGGAAGGAAGCAACGGTAAGCGGATTTATATTGCGCCGTAGTAATCTTGAGTATGGGGTATTTTTTTGCCGGCAGCACGATTGGAAGCCTCCCGCTGCGAAAAAACTCGATATTTGGAGAGATTAGTTTCTGACGTATAACGGGATAGAGACAATTTCTTTGTCATCAATGTAAAGTATGAAATTAGTAACACCCGGCCCGTTGAAACGCAGGTTGTTGACGCCGAAAACAAGATGAGATACTGTGGTCGCGTTACCGGCGCTTTTTACGTTTATGGAACCTGAGACCGGTTTTATGCAGGATTCACCGTCCAGATCGCGGGTTTCTATGCGGAAAGAGTGTGTCGTGAATTCCCCTATATTGAAGCGTATTCGTATTACTACGAACAACTGCGGGTGAATGCACGGAAAAGAGCGCGTGATGATGGTGTCAAAAGTACCGACTATCGTTAGTTTACCGCCGTTTTCTTGGGCAAAATCACAAAAAGTAAATAGTTCAGGTTTCATCGCTTTTAGCTTCCGTTTCGGGCTGATCGGTACCGGAAAGAATTGCCTTGAATTCTTTTTCGTCTATCGTTTCTTTGTCGAGCAATAGCCGGGCAATTTTGTCGAGCAAGTCTCTGTGTGATTGCAGTTTTTCCTTTGCCAGAATGTAGCGGTCATTCACGATGCGGGCTATTTCCTCATCGACATACTGCTGGGTTGTCTCGGCATATTCGCGGTGAAAAACCGGTTCTTGCGGCCCCCCGCCTCCAAACATGCCTGAACCACGTGATGTGAGCGCGACATTCCTGAAGCGGGCGCTCATACCGTAATCTGTTATCATTTTCCGGGCAAGATCTGTCGCCTTGGTAATGTCATTGGCGGCGCCTGTAGATATTTCGTTAAAAACTAATTCTTCCGCGGCGCGTCCGCCAAGCAATACATCAATTTTTCCCAATAATTCATCTTCGGTTGACAGGTAGCGGTCTTCAAGCGGCATATTAAGCGTGTACCCCAAAGCGCCGAAACCGCGTGGAATGATAGAGATTTTTTGAACCGGATCACTGCCGGGGGTGAATGCTGAGACAAGCGCGTGGCCTGTCTCATGGTACGCGACTATACGCCGTTCTTCGGGATTTATCACACGGGTCTTTTTTTGTAAACCCACTACGGTTTTTTCGATAGCTTCGCTAAAATCTTGTTGTTCAACGGATTTTCGTTTTGCGCGGACAGCAAGCAAAGCGGCCTCGTTCACGATGTTCGCGAGATCCGCCCCCACAAAGCCGGATGTCCTGCGGGCAATCGCCGCTAAGTCAACGCTGGCGCCTAGTTTAACCACTTTCGCGTGTATCTTTAATATGGCTTCGCGGCCGGAAAGGTCCGGACGGTCAACCAATACTTGCCGGTCAAAGCGTCCTGGCCGCAGCAACGCGGGATCCAGCACGTCCGGACGGTTTGTCGCCGCTAAAATGATAAGCCCCGATGTGCCGTCAAATCCGTCCATCTCGACAAGAAGTTGATTCAGGGTTTGTTCACGCTCGTCATTGCCGCCCGATATGCTATTGATACGGCTTTTACCTATCGCGTCCAATTCGTCTATAAAGATTATGCACGGCGCTTTGCCGCGGGCCTGTTTGAATAAATCGCGTACCCGCGCCGCGCCGACGCCGACAAACATCTCTACAAAGTCCGCGCCGCTCATACGGAAAAAAGATACCCCGGCCTCGCCCGCGACGGCGCGCGCAAGAAGGGTTTTACCGGTACCCGGCGGCCCGACCAGAAGTATGCCTTTTGGGATTTTACCGCCTATGTCGGTATATTTTTTGGGGCTTTTAAGGAAGTCCACCACTTCGACGAGTTCTTCTTTTGCCTCATCCACACCCGCTACATCAGAAAATCTTGTTACTATATCCCCTTCCGCGACAATTACCGCCCTGTTCTGTCCAACAGACAGAACATTTCCACCTAAATTCCCCATACGTTTCATCAAAAAGCGCCAAATAAAAAAGAAAAAGGCTATCGGCAGCACCCAGCTAAAAATTATATTGAGGATAGTGCTGCCTTCGCGCGAGACCGCAAAGTAATCAACGTTTTTTTCGTCCATTATTGTAATTATGCTTGGGTCCTGGATGGGAACCGTGCGGTACACATTTTCGGTTTTAGCGGAATATACCGATGGAAGCGGAGATCTTTTCGCGTTGTTAGCCGCGTCGGGCTCAGTATATCCTATAAAATAGGAATCGGTTAATTCAACCCGCTTAATCTCACCTGATATAATTTTATTTTTGAATTCGGAATAATCAATTGTAGGGTTGACTCTGTTCAAAAAAACATAATTGAACAGGCTCATTCCAAGTATTAGAATTATTATATATGTGATAGAAAATTTCCAGCCGCCAAATTTTTTTGGGTCGCCTAAATTAGGTCCGTTTGGTCCGCCGAAGTTAAAAACCGGCCCTCCTCCGTCTTTTTTTTTCCCTCCGCTTTTGCGGCCGTTGTCGCTCATTCCAATCTCCTTAAAAAATGCGACACGCCTGACTCGAACAGGCCGCCTACGGCTTAGAAGGCCGTTGCTCTATCCGGATGAGCTAGTGTCGCGTTAGTCTCATGATACAATAAACAAAACTTTTATGAAAGGAGTTTTACTTTGTAAAACTCTAAAGCTAGGAGTTTGTTGCGCTTCGCGCAAAAAACATCAAAAAATCGCCGATTAGGCGGCGCCTATAAGGCGATTTTACCTTGCAAACTCCATTGAACTAAAGCTTCGTAGAAGCTCAGGTTCACAGCAGCCCATAAATCGTGGTTTTTCGGCAAATTCACCGCAGGTGAACAAGTGCCGCAAAAACCCACAAGTGCAACAGGCGGCTAAACGTGCTTCGCGCGTTTAGCCGGACAAGCCCGCCGGCCTCAATTCGGGCTTGCCTTGCATTGGACTCATTCAACAACGTGAACCTTTGGCCCATTGTTAGTTGTCTGATAGCCAAAGAGAGAGCGCTGAGTTAAAGTCCCCCCCCCCCCCCGCAAAATGCATGGCGGTTTGCGGTTTTTAAGCGGAAGTTGGTGAAGAAACTGAAGTTTCCGCACCAACTCTATTTTTGAAGATAATATGGCCGGCGCTGATTTTGCTATAATGATCTTGAAAGATCGATAAGTCCGTTGCGGTCTTTTTGGTTACGGGCTCTAAGCGCTCCGCGGGTCTCATCCGCTTTGCCGTCATAAACAAACGCGATGTCAAGAAGCATGGATTTAATCTGCAAGCGCGCTATGGGATTGTCCAAATTCTTTTGCAAATCGGGAATTGTTAATATTTGACCGGGCAGTATTTTGTCAGGGTCTACGATAACTGTCCGCGAAGCGAATATGATCAACGGAAAATAGTAACCGCCGTCCTCGCCATAACGCTCCCGCGCTATTTTAGTCAGTGTGTCTCCGTATTTAACGGTATGTTCGACTGCGCCGTCAAGTGTGATACCATCAAGGGGGATTCCATCGTAATTGCCGTAGATCGCTAACAACTCCACTTCGGAACCTCTGTCCTCGGAGTCTTGTGATTCGTTATCGGCGGCTGGGGTGCTTTTACAAGACGCCGCCATAAACATAAAAATAAACACTGCCGCTCCGCATGATAGTCTATTCATTTTTAACCTTCCTAAATAGATTTGTCCGTGAACTTAATGTTCGGACAACAAGCTCTAATAATAGTCCTAACAGGACATCCGCCAGATATTACTCTTTCGAAAAAGAGTCTATATTCACGATTTTATAACTATATAAAAAAATATTTCCCCCGTCAACCGGCCAGCCGGTTCTCATACGCTCCGCGTTAGCGTACCCAAAGCGGCCTTCACTCCGTGCCGTCGGGTCCGAAAACGGCGATTGGCATACGCGCCTGTCAGCCCGCCAGCGGGTTTACATGCCAGCCTGTGTCAAAAGTCATTGTCGCTTCCATATATAGCGTTACTCTCTTTATTATACGGTTTAATAACGCTATATATAGCGGTGTCATTTCGATTTTTTGAGTTTTGACACA
>JAISCO010000381.1 GCA_031265535.1 Spirochaetaceae bacterium
CTGTTTTTGTTTTTAGAATTTTTTTTAAACCCGCTATTAAAAATATTTTTATTTTTTTTTTATGCCCCCCCCCCCCCCCCTCTTCCTCTTTCCTTCTTCGACTTTGAGGTAAAATATTCTTCTTCCGGTCTTGAGACCACTACCCACAGTTTGAAAGATGTCAAGCTGCTAGCGCGTAGCGCATGTAAACCCGCTGGCGGGCCCCGCGTTAGCTTTCGGGGGAATACATCATTCTTGGCTTTGCCGGAGGCATAAGATTAGCTTTTTTTAATATCCGACGGATGGTTTCACGGGATACAGTCTTGGTACCGGTATGTTCAAGAGTTGCCCAGGTGTCTTTGAGTAATTGCAATGTCCACCGGGGATAGCCCTCCGGCGCCGGCCCGCCTACCAGGGCGATAAGACGCGCTTCGTCTTCCCCGGTGAGTGCCCGGGGCCGATGTTCCCGCGGCTTACCTTCAAAGACTGTCTCAAACCCCTCTTCCACAAACCGATGCCGCAGTTCCTCTATCCCCCGGTGATGCATCCCTACACGGCCGGCAATCATCGCATCGGTATACCCTTCATCAGTAAGCAGCAATGCCTGCGCCCGTTTGCGTTTTTGGTCGCTCTGCTTCCCCTTGTTGATGATTTCATGGAGTATTTTCTTTTCTTCTTCCGTGAGCGTTACCAGGTATTTCTTATGTGGCATAGATTCCCTCCTCTCTGGTTCCTATGTCGGCTATTATAAAATGAAGCTGGTCCATCGCAAACAAAGTTTGCGCACTATGCGCTTTAGCGCATAGTCAATCAGTTTTGGGACAAGCTAACTCCATCACAATTACGCCATGTCTGGATACTAGACCTCATTTAGCGGCGTTTTTTTTGCCGCTCTGCGCAAACCATTTTTCCACACGATTTTCAGCGTTGGCGCGTAAATCATAGTAATACAAAGGTATATCATTTTCGTGCAGCACACCCAATGGAAAGTATGCGCGCGAAGCCGCAGCGCTGCTAAATTTTTCTCTGTCAACACTAGAAACAAGCGTATGCGTCGATTTGTCAATTTTTGCGTCCGAAAGATGCGGCGCATCTACAAATGTACCATCGTCATTTACAATTATTCCGCCCTTTGATAACTCACGCGGCGCGTAACTGTCATCCGTTACCCATGTTATAGGATTTATCAGCACGCTCGACGGGTACGAAAACGGATCCTTGCCGTCAATAAGCGGCGAATTAGTGTTGTACGATATGACCACCCCTAAATCATCCGCGTTTTGGGCAGGCTTGATATGAGGATATAATTCATAGACTTCTTCCAGCATGGGAAGCCCGATAAGATACGCGGCAATCATCCTTTCGTATACATCGGGGTTGTCCCTCATATAAAACGCCAGCAAAGCCGCCATAACAAAAGAACCCTGCGAATGGGCGGCAAGTATAAACGACCTGCCATTATTATAGTTCTTGATATAGTAATCAAAAGCGGCTAAAGCGTCCGTAAAAGGCACTCCGCCAAAAAGATCAATACCGTTGGCCGCATTCTGCGCCACAACAAACGAAGCGTCAAGCTGGCGGTAAAACGGAGCGTAGATGTTTCCCGCGGTTTCAAACGCCGAAGCGCGTGTCTTTAAGTAGTAAAACGCCCAGTGACGCATCTCTAAATTTTCAATCGCCGAAATAGGATACGCCCCGTACTCGGCGCGCCACGATGTGGGGTAAAGAAAAAACACATCAACCTGATGCGTCCCGCCGGAACCTTTGGCAAGCCAATTATCAGGATTGTTATAGTCTACAGCTTCAATTTTGTCTCCGTAACGCGGATACCTTAAATCTTCGGGCTTAATAAGGCCGGTAGTCGTACCCTCCTGTATTTTGCAGCCAAACAGTATAAAAACCAGAATCGCCGCGCAAAACATCAACAACATTTTTTTCATAAAATACTCCGTAATTTTTACTATGGATTATGAACCGCTTCCTGCCCAAAGTCCTTTTTTTGCGGCGCGGGCATCTTTTTCCAACAAACGAAATTCTTCCAAAAACTGAAACGGAAAACGAGTATAAGCGTGGGCAAAGCCCTGTTTTATTAGCTCGGCGTTGTGGCATTTGCCGTCCAATGTGTAGATGTAGACAAGCAGACGACCGTACTTGTCGCGGTTATCCCAATCCAACGCTATGAACACATCCTTATCCAAAAGCGCGGTTTTTGTAAAACCGCTCGCTTCCCTGCCCATGTACTCCAGTCCCTTACCTGGATGCACCGTTTCCGGCGTATCCACCCCTATCATGCGGACCTTTTCTGTCTCTTTTAAACCGGCGGGCGGATCTTTAATTGTGATATACACCGTGTCGCCGTCAACATGGCGGGTAACCCTGGCGGCAAACATCTTTTTGAGATCGGCGCGCCTGTACGAATCAACTTTACCTACATTCACACGGTACGGTACGCCAATCAATGCGCCATACTCCGCCGCGCCGTAGACCGCCGCAAAACCTACAGGCTTGCATACCGCACATGGAGTATACCCCGCGTTTACCGCCTCCCCAAGGTTTATTTCCTGCTTTGAATTACGCAGCGTGCCGCAGTCAATCCGGTGGTATTTCCTGCCCGTCCTGCTTACATATACCGGTGCGTCAGAGGACGGCGTATCAATAGACGCGGCGTAAACTGACGGGGCATACAAAGCGCCGTAGTTTGCGGACAGCAAAAAGAGTACAAGAAATATCCGGTATACTGACTGCACAATAAGCCGTTTCTATCAGTGTATTTTGATGATGCGCCCGTTCTTGCGCGGAGCGGGTGTGGGATTTTCAGCGGCATAACCCAGCAGTACGTGACCCACGCCGCCATAATCGCCGCCAAGTCCCCATTCTTTTAACAAAGCCTTGCCGTTATCGCCGTCAAAAATCGCGCCAGCGCGGTAAATATAGCACGAACCAAGCCCGGCAGCGTGAGCCGCATTCAACAGGTTCGCTATCACCATGTTGCCGTCATCGACCCAAGTCGGCACTCCCTTATCCGCAAGCACTGTAATAACGGTAGGGGCGCCGTAGAAAGGCTTAGCTTCCGGGTTACCCAGAACCACCGCGTTCAACTTTTCAAGCCGCGAAATCTTGTCCGCGTCCTGCAAAACGACCATCACGGCGGCTTGCTTGCCATTCCCGCTCGCCGCCCAAATTCCGGCTTCCAGAACCGCGTCAAGATCGCGCTCTTTAATCTGCTCAGCCTTGTACTTGCGGATACTCCGCCGTTCCTTCAAAACTTTTAATACGTTTTCCATAAAAACTCCTATTATATTGGACTATTGGCCGGTCATGCCTGCTTTCATTGATTTAACATAATCATAGATATGCTGACCGGCGTCACCGCCGTACTGTTCCACGATTTTGACAATAGCGCTTCCTACAATCACGCCGTCCGCGGTGCGGGCGATATCCGCGGCCTGCTCCGGCGTGTTTATGCCAAAACCGACAGCCAGCGGGATCTTTGTATGCGTCCGCGCCGCCGCGATTATGGGCTTCAAATCCGTCTCTATCGCCCCGCGTACGCCCGTTACACCCATCGACGATACCACATACAAAAAACCGGCGGCATTTTTCGCTATCGCCTCTATCCGGCGCTCCGAAGTCGGCGCGATAAGCGAAATCAGGCTTATGTCATTGTTGTCCGCCGCGCCCCGCGCCTCGCCGCTTTCCTCAAACGGCAGATCGGGAATGATAACGCCGTCAATCCCCGCCTCTTTGCAGCGCTTAAAGAAGCCGTCCACGCCGTATTTGAACACAGGATTAAAATATGTCAAAAAAACCAGCGGTATCTGGGTCTTTTCGCGCAGCCGCTCTACAAGGACAAACAGTTTTGCGAGACTTGCGCCGCCGTTCAATGCCCTAAGATTAGCCGCCTGAATCACCGGGCCCTCGGCTATGGGATCGGAAAAAGGCACGCCTATCTCCACAAGACCGGCCCCCGCATTGATCATCTTCAAAATAAATTCTTCGGACTTTTCGATTGAAGGGTCGCCGCCGGTAACAAAACCAATAAACAGCTTCTCTTTGCTAAAGGCTTCGGCAATTCTATTCATGCAGCTCTCTCCCCCGGTAACGCGCAACGGCGGCGGCATCCTTGTCGCCCCTGCCGGAAAGGCAAACGATGATGTTCTCGTCCTTGCCAAGGCCGGGAGCAAGCAGGCGGGTGTACGCGACAGCGTGGGCGCTCTCCAGAGCCGGAATGATGCCTTCCATACGCGAAAGATATTCAAATGAGTCGACCGCCTGCTCGTCCGTTATGCTCACATACTCCGCGCGTCCTGTGTCGTGCAAATAGGCGTGTTCGGGGCCTATTCCCGGATAATCCAGCCCCGCCGAAATCGAATAGACGGGCGCAATCTGCCCCCCGGAATCCTGACAAAAATAAGATTTCATTCCATGAAAGACGCCGGCGCTTCCTTTTGCTATCGTAGCCGCGTGTTTATCCGTGTCGATCCCCAGCCCGGCGGCCTCGCATCCGATCAGGCGCACCGTTTTATCCTCGATAAAACGGTAAAAAAGGCCGATAGCGTTACTCCCGCCGCCGACACAGGCGACAAGCGCCGCCGGAAGCCTGCCTTCGACTGCAAGTATCTGTTCCCGCGCCTCAGTCCCGATAACACTTTGAAAATCGCGCACCATGACCGGAAAAGGATGCGGCCCCATCACGGAACCCAGCACATAGTGCGTGTCGTGAACACGCCGCGTCCATTCGCGCATAGTCTCGTTCACCGCGTCTTTTAAGGTTTGAGTGCCGCTGGTAACGGGATGTACTTTTGCGCCCAGAAGTTCCATGCGGTACACGTTTAGGGACTGCCTCTCCGTGTCTTCCCTGCCCATGAAAATCTCGCACTCCATGCCAAGCAGAGCGGCCGCCGTGGCTGCCGCGACTCCGTGCTGACCCGCGCCGGTTTCTGCGATTATGCGCGTTTTGCCCATACGTTTAGCGAGCAGCGCCTGTCCCAAAACATTATTGATTTTGTGCGAACCGGTGTGGTTCAGGTCTTCACGCTTAAAATAAATCTTTGCCCCGCCCAAATCATCCGTCATTCTGCCGGCAAAGTACAGGCGCGAGGGTCTGCCCGCATAGTTATTAAGCAGGCTGTCGAGTTCGGAACGGAAATCCGAATCGTTTTTATAATGATTGTAGGCTGTTTCGAGCGCGATTATCTCGTTTATCAGTGTTTCGGGGATGTACTGCCCCCCGTAAATGCCAAACCTGCCTTTTTGCATTGAACAATCCTTTTAACTATTATGATTGTAAAAACCGGCAAGGTGTCAAGCCATTTGCCATGGAGGCACATGCGCTCCGCGCCGGCATACCCAAAGCACTCTTCGGCCTCTGCCTTAGGGTCCGCAAATAGCGATCGGCATACGCGGCTGTTATCATCCTCACTCCTCACTGTTAATTGTTAATTCTTACCTCTTCCTTTTTACCTTTTACTTCCCAGCGGGTTTATATGCGCTCCGCGCTAGCATACCCAAAGCAGCCTTCACTCAGTGCCGTCAGGTACGAAAACAGCGCTTGGCATACGCGGCTGTTATCATCCTCACTCCTCATTGCTAATTGCTCATTCCTCACTGTTCCTTCTTACCTCTTCCTTTTTACTTCTTACCTGCTCCTTACCTCTTCCTTCTTCCCTTTTCCTTTTTACTTCTTACCTGCTCCCTGCGGCAGCTGGAATACAAAGCAAAAATAATATAAATTAAAAGACAAAGAAACTCCCGCTTGCGGTGAAAATTTCACTTATCATTTATGAAGGAACGCAAAAAATGGAACTTATAAAAAGACCGCGCCGGCTTCGTTACAGTAAAATATTGCGGGAGGCTGTCCGCGAAACACGGATTTACGCTTCAAGCCTGATATACCCTGTATTCGTCAAGGAAGGGCTCAATATCCGGGAAGAGATACCCTCCATGCCCGGTCAGTACCGCTGGAGTCCGGACACGCTTCCGGCGCTCTACGAGA
>JAISCO010000396.1 GCA_031265535.1 Spirochaetaceae bacterium
GAGCGTGACGATAACGCAAAAGTTGTATTTTCCGCGAGCGGCGGCACAATAGACGGCAACGGCTTTTGGACGCCTCCGGGTGAAGGGACTTTTACCGTAAGCGCCGCTTTAGGCGAGCTTAAAGCGGTAAGCGGCGTCATTACCGTTCATCCCGCGGATTATTTAAAAAAAGCCTTTACCTACTCTGGAACAGGAAAAACATATCAGGGATATATAGACAAAAGCGGCGATGCTCAAGAGATAGAGATGCGGGACACTCTGAATATAATATCCCCAAAATATAACTCTTTTGACGCGGACGGATTTTTTCTGTTGGAAGGAAAGGTCAATAAACCAAGAAGTCAAAACTATGCCCGCGTTGTTGTAACAAAAAAAAATACAAAACTTGAAACATGGTACATGATAAAAGATAATTTTTGTCAAAGAATATGGCTGCCGTTCGGAGCCGGAGAATATACAATAAATATATACCCGTTTGACAGCGCTACAATTACAAGACCGCCTACAGGCGAGGGGGCTTTAACCGGCGGTTCATACAGTGAAGAACCTGTTGAATTGAATGTTTTTAACAAACGTGAAGAAAATTTTGTTGACGGAGACGCGCGCTGGATATATCCGTCATTCAGCGTACAGAGTGATGATTTCATCGTTACAAATTTGCTTAATAGTATAACGTTTGAAAAAACAAACGAAGCGGAAAAAACACGCGCTGTTCATGACTATATAGTTTCAAAACTCTCTTATGACAGAATGTCTTTCAGCAATCGCTCGCGCTCCAGAAAGATGGACGCGGTTTCTGTTATAGAAAACAGTACGGCTGTCTGCGAAGGTTACGCTAACCTTTCAGCCGCGCTGCTTCGCGCCGCCGGTATTCCGGTAAAAATTGTCGCCGCGCGTTCAATAGGGCACGCATGGAACAATGTGTATGTAAATGACGCGTGGAAATTTTATGATGCCACATGGGACGACCCCGTGCCCGACCGCGGCCCCGGAGTCGTAGACTATACATATTTTATGCTTGATTCACTTTCGGGCGGCGATAATCGCCACCGCGGCGCGGGCGTCGCTTTGATAGGGGACTCTGAATGAATCCGCCGCAGAGGTAGGAAGTAACACAGGTAAAAGGGATAAGGTAAAAAGTAACAGGTAAAAAGGATAAGGTAAGAAGGATAAGGTAAGAAGGATAAGGTAAGAAGGATAAGGTAAGAAGGAGCAATGAACAATTAGCAATTAGCAATGAACGATTTTTTACTTCGTACTTCTTACTTTTTACTTCTTACTTTTTACTTCTTACTTCTTATTTCTTACTCCTTACTTCTTCCTTTTTACTTGAATAATAGGTGGTATAGAAATGTTTCGTATTCAAACAATGAATAATATTGCCGCGGAAGGACTGAAGCTGCTTCCCGCCGGTATGTACGAGTTTGGCCCCGCGATAAAAAATCCAGACGCGATTCTGCTGCGAAGCGCCGATTTGAATAAAACGGAGATCCCCGCAAGCGTTTTGGCAATTGCCCGCGCCGGCGCCGGTTACAACAACATACCGGTTGACGTATGCGGAGAGCGCGGCATAGTTGTTTTTAACACACCGGGCGCAAATGCCAACGCGGTAAAAGAACTTACACTTGCCGCGCTGTTTTTATCATCGCGTAAAATTGCCGGCTCAATACTATGGCTTTCTTCGCTGAAAGACAGCGCGTTAAAGGACCCCGGCATCGACATTCCGGCTCTTGTAGAAAAAGAAAAAAACCGTTTTGAAGGCCCTGAACTATCCGGTAAAACACTCGGCGTAATAGGTTTGGGCGCTATAGGGGTGATGGTCGCGAATGACGCCGCTTCGTTGGGAATGGAAGTTATAGGCTTTGATCCTTATATTTCCGTGAACGCCGCGTGGAATCTTTCACGCGCCGTGCGCCGCGCCGAAACCTTAGAAGATGTTTTGCGAAATTCTGATTATGTAAGTATCCATGTTCCATACAGTGACGCGACAAAAGAAATGTTTAGCGCCGGCAAGATAAAAATGATGAAAAAGGGGGCGCGGCTTTTGAATTTTGCGCGGGGCGGACTGGCGAAAGAAGCGGACATAATTTCAGCGTTGGAGGAAGGTTGCCTTTCCGCCTACATAACTGATTTCCCGACCGCGGAACTCTTGAAACACGATAAAGTCGTCTGTATTCCGCACCTTGGCGCCTCGACTCCGGAAGCGGAAATAAACTGCGCGATAAGCGCCGTAAAACAGCTAAAGAATTTTCTTGAAACCGGCGTTATAGAAAATTCCGTAAACTTCCCGCACTGCAAACTGGCGTGCCGCTCACCTTATCGTTTACTCGTGGCAAACCGCAACATCCCGAACATGGTCGGCCAGATTACAACTCTGCTGGCAAGCGGCCGTATAAACATAACGGATCTGATAAACCACCACAGAGACGCTTTCGCGTACAACATCATTGACACAGAACAAGAAATCCCCGCCGCTATGCGGACAGATCTTGAGAAAATCCCCGGCATTATCCATGTCCGCGCAATATCCATGCCCACTCGTTAGCCCCCCACCAGTGGGTTTCAATGCGCTCCGCGCCCGCCAGCGGGTTTACATGCGCTCCGCGCTAACATACCCAAAGCAGGTTTCGGCCTCTGCCTAAGGGTTTGAAAAAAGCGATTTGCATACGCGGCTGCCCGCCAGCGCCCACCAGCGCCCACCAGCGCCCGCCAGCGGGTTTACATGCGCTCCGCGCTAGCATACCCAAAACAGACTTCAGCCTCTGCCTAAGGGTTTGAAAAAAGCGATTTGCATACGCGGCTGCCCGCCAACGCCGACCAGCGCCCACCAGTGGGTTTCAATGCGCTCCGCGCCCGCCAGCGGGTTTACATGCGCTCCGCGCTAGCATACCCAAAACAGGCTTCGGCCTCTGCCTAAGGGTTTGAAAAAAGCGATTTGCATACGCGGCTGCCCGCCAACGCCCGCCAGCGCCCACCAGTGGGTTTTACATACGCTCCGCGTTAGCGTATTCCCGCCCCTCGCTGGGGGCGGAGATGCTTTTGGTTCGATAGCCTCCCCAAATCAGTATAAGCACATTTTCATTTTTTAATTTGGGCGCATTTCCGGCGCAAAAGCGCCGGAAACCGGGCTTTACGGGGCTCCGCTATCGCTCCGGCCACGACGCATAGCGCCGCGTCTGCGAAAACAAATCCGCTTGCGGATTTGTTCCACCCCTACAATCCCTTTCGCTGGGGCTCATACTTTTTACCTCTTCCTTCTTCCTTCTTCCTTCATTGTTAACTGCTGATTAGTCTGGCGCAGTTTCCGCCTAAAAACATTTCCCGTGCTGGCGGCGGCATGGCGCTTTTGTTGATTTCCTTGATGTAGCGCGATATTGGCAGCAGTGGATAGTCGCTGCCGAACAGTATTTTTGTTTCGAGCCCCAAATCGCAGGCTGTCCGGTACACGCGGCTGTCGTAAAGGAAGGGCGTCGCGGCACAGTCGTAGTAAACGCGCGCGCATTTTTGGCGGAATTCCGGCATCATTTCATAGAAAAACAGCCCGCCGCCCCAGTGCGCAAGAATTATGTCCACGCCGGAGCTGTGTTCTATAAATTGTTCAAGCTGCCGCAGCGTCGTGTCTGTTTTACCCGGGTAGTAGTGTCCGACAGGTTCATTGGCATGGACCAGTATGGGCAGGGATCGCTCGGCGCAAAGTCCGGTAAAAGCCCGTGTCGCATCCGCGTCCTCTATGCTGAACCGCTGCCCGGACGGAAAAATCTCGCCTACGCCTTTTAGTCCTGCCTCATGCGCCCGTTCAATCTCGCCAAGCGCGCCGCGGTCGGCCGGCGGTACGGCGATAAAACCGGTAAGCCTGGGGTAGGCTTTTACCATTTCAATTACATAGTCGTTCACCATGCGGCAAAGCCCCAAGTCCTGAAAAGCGAAACCGAATATGACGGCCCCGTCAAAGCCGGCGCCGTCAAGCTCGGCTATCACGGTTTTCGCGTCCGCGAATTTATTTTTTGGGCTTGCCGACAACAACTCGAAGTACGGTTCTTTGGAAGTATACTTGTCAAGATTGCCGCTTATTTCCGGGGGCGTTACGTGTATGTGCGCGTCAAGTTTCAACATATTTCTTTACCGAAGCGTATATTTCCGCCGCGGCGGCTTCGGCACGATCAAGAATGGCGCGGCTTTTTTTCGCGGTTTCCACGGCAAAGGCGCCGTCTTTGATATGTTTAAGGTTGATATGAACTGTAAGGTACGCACCCCTGGCGGCGGTTTCAAGGTTGAGGGCGGCAATGCCTATGTCGCTCGCGGTAGGCGGGTAGTAAGCGGCCGCAAGTTCCTGTGCAAGAAGCAGACCTGAGTACGCGCCTTCCAGCATCTTAAGCGGGGGTTCAACACAGCCGCGCAGCGCCTCAGCAGCCGCGGCTGATGCCGCGGCGGTTGCCGCCGTGGTTTCCTTAGCCGCCGTAAAATGCTCGTAAGCAGCGGCATCCTCGTCAACGAGTCTCAAAAACAGACGGCGCAGCTTATCCGCCTTATCCACGATGCGCCCAAATTCTTGTCCGCATCCGTGTTCGCATAAGTGTCCGCATCCTTGCTCGCGTCCGCATACGGCAAAATCGTGTTTCCCGGCCGTTATGCGGGCAACCATCGCAATAAAGCTCGCGCCCAACGCGGCGGTAAGCGCCGCTCCGCTCCCGCCGCCCGGCACAGGCGAGCCGGAGGCAATCAGCAGGCTAAAATCTTCCAAATTTTGTTCTATCAGTTTCACAACAATATAGATGCCGCCAATTTTGCGAACCTTGCGCTGAACGGCAGCAGCTTTCCCGCGCAAATACAATCATATCCAAAGTTTGGTTATGGTCTATAACTTCTGGTTTAATATCAAATTTTTGTAGGCGTTGCAAACAAGTTTTCGCGCAAATTTGCGGCGATGTATTAAACCAGACCTTGCGAATAAAAGTTCAGCTAACATATTAACATCCGGTAATTGACTTTTTCCATTTCAGCGTTCCTTCATAACCGTCGCGGCTGTCTCCCCGCGTACTTTTCGCCAGGGCTTGAGATTTTCCGGGCGCTCCTTCCGGTCTTTGCGGCATTGTTCAAGAAGCCGCAATTCTTCGCTTGAAAGGCTGTCGTCCGCTGTGTTTTTGTCTGTAAGAAAGTCAAGAAGCGGCCGCAATATAAAAAGATTACGTTCGGGAATGTCGTCAATAATACCGTGTATTTCCTGTCTTAACGCCATATCCGTATTTTACTCCTTGTATGATTGCCCGCGTTAGGTTCGTTTAACCGCTCATACTGTTTTACAGTGGTATTGGTTAAAGCAACTTTCATACTATAGTACCCGGCATTCTAATACCCCGGCACGAGTAATTACCGCTCAGGTTTGTAAAGCAATGAACCATACACCTATCCTGTCATCGTATATAACGGCGGGAAAAGGGTCAAGAATACGGAAGAAAATATCAGCCACCCAGGCGGTTCTATTATCACCTTGTTGTTCCGGTATATGTTTTCGCACAACCATTGAAGCCATTTCCAGCATTTTTGAAACCTTGTGAATACCGCTCTTTTGGTTTTTCGCAGTGGAGGCTAGTGTTCGTACACGATTGTAACAGTGGATGAGTTTGTTCCAAACATGAAGAATTTTATAAACCACGAAGTTAAAGAAGTCGAATAAGTTTTTAAGAGATCCCCTCTTTCTCTTTCCTTCTTCGACTTTTTCGACTTTGAGGTAAAAAATATTCTTCTTCCGGTCTTGAGACCGCTACCCACAGTTTGAAAGATGTCAAGACACTAGTCTCCCCACAATTAATAAATTTCTTTACAGATTGAAACTCGTAGAGATTCATTGAGCAAATACCGGCAAGCTTCAGCAATACCGCCGTTCCGCTAAAGGATTTTCCTTCTGTCAGGTATGGGAATACCGGCCGCATTAAATCAACAGTGTTTTTAATTTCCCGGCAGCGTGTTAATGCCCAAGCTCTTTGGCTTTCTCTTTCCACCCTTCAGGCAATACCGCCAATAGTTTTTCAAAACTTATTTTACTTTCTTCCGTGCATTAGAGCTTGTCATGTTTGTGCGGCTTATGTAAGTATACGCTATGGGTTTAATACCCCAAGGGAATAATAAGTCTAGACCCTTCCAAATTTAGGGGAAATTTGTCGATTTTGAAGGTTTTTATCAGTTTTTTAGAAGACATATTTTTTCTAAAAAATTTACACTTCGAAAATTTTGCCAAGATTCGCCTTTATAGCCCAAAAAGTGCATGAAATTCATGGTTTTTTGCTGTTTATATTAGAATAGGTACATATGTTTTATAGTATCTTGCTGCCAATATAGGCCACATATATTTTTTCATGGCGCTTGGGTGTTGATGAAATATGAATGCGAAAATTATCATGGGAAATTTTCCCATGATAAGAACATAAAATATTTTTGCCATTAATTAAGAAGGTCAGTTTTTCTTTTAATTTGTTTTTTCTGGTTTCCGATTCATCGGAGAACCATGCGCGATCTCCCTGACAGTATTTTTCATATACTTCCAGAAATGCCGCTTCCGATTCACTCCCGGCCATTTTGTTTAAAACATCAAAACGTTGTATAATAGATTCTATAAGATTCTTTTTAAAAGAAACCCTCCTTAAAGTTTTCTTTGCATCATCTGTTATTTCCAACCAGATAAAATTATCCGTTATAAAATTAAAAAAATCATCCCATGTGCCGGGAGGTTTCAGTAAGGATTGAACTTTTTGCAGGTATGTTTCCAATGAAAAATAATTTTTTATGAATTCATTACTGATGAATATATCGTTCTGTTGTATGTTTATGGGTATTACAGCGTGGTGAAAATTTAATGATATAGAAAGACTGTATAAAGACGCATCTTCCCCCATGAATTTCCGAAAAGCACATTCAGAAAGTCCCGTATTTGGAAGTTTATTTTCACCGTGGAAAAAAACAAAATCACACGGAATGGCAGAGTCATCAGGTAAAATATGCTTGCTTTTATCAAGAATTCCCAACATCTGCATTTTTTGTTGTCTGTCTATATTTTTACTATCATTCATTGCTTGGCGAAACATAACGTCGGATACCCTAATATTAAAAAAACTGTCTCTATGCAGATAAATAATATGACCATTCTTTGTCCCAATATTATAAAAATGTACTATTTCACCCAACACCTTTTTGAATGTTGAGAAATCATTATAAAAAGGATCTAGCGACAGGTCATTGAACATAAAAATTGCCATATTATACTTGCCCTACCATTCAACAAGATATTCCAAGTCTTTTTCATATTGATCAAAAAAGTTTTCCGGCCATTCTGAAAGATTACCATCATCAGAGATAGTTGGGCTTATTATGCTGGGTGTCGCATCATTATTCAATCCGGCAAAAAAGAATATTCCCACATCCTGCGCGTTTATCGGATGCTCTTTTGATTTGATACTTTTTCGTATGCCGTTCAGCAGATGATCGCTGTGGGTCTCCGTAATTATCTGTACCCCGGAAGCGGCAACACGCGCGAGAAACGCCCCCATTTGTGACTGTGCTTGGGGATGAAGATGGGCCTCCGGATTTTCAATCAGTATTACATTATTTTCCCCAGCGCTGAGACAGGCTATATAAATGGGGAGTGTGTAGCTTAATCCGTAACCGATATTTTGTGGACGAACAAATCCAACGCCGTCATTTACCGCCAAGCTTAGTATCGCGTTATTTGTTCCCTGAACCATCTTTGTGTCAAAATGGAAGCCGGGAAATATTTTTTGCATATGTGCTTCAATCTGTTTATGCAACGTGGGCGCCGTGTCCGATATTCTTAATTTCTCTCTTACATTCAAATCTTCATTGGCAAGCAGTCTACTTATTGCCCGTTCGCCGCTGGAACCGACATCTGAGTACAATATGGCATCGTCCAAGGAATGGGTTTCTCTCGGCCCCAACCGATCTGCGGAAAGGTAGGTAAGGGAATGGAATAATTCTTCAATCAATCTGTCTCTTCCATGAATCGGACTTTTGCGCTCAAAGTTAAAATTATTTCTGTCATCGGAGATATAATCTCGTTCCCATGTATCAGAATTGGTTTTTACCGCAAAGCAAATGCTGTTTTTTGATTTTGTTTTATGGAGCACATCATCAACTCTGCCCAATTTTACTACTGGCCCATTCAGTACCAACTGTTCAAAATTATTGCACTGGCATATTGTTTGATGTAACAGAGCAAACGCTTGAAGAAATGATGTTTTTCCGGAAGCGTTTCTACCAGAAAGAATTGTTAATGGTTTTAAATCAAAATTATTATCGTGGAAACATTTAAATCCTTTGATACATATTGAATCTATCATTTCTATACCTCCGCAAAAGCCTCATAGGTTTTTTGAAAACGAATTTGAACTTGTCGTAAACCGTTTGTTGATAATGTAATGGCATTATTGAAATCATCGTCGTTGAATAAAACAAAAAGTCGTTGCCGGATATTTTCTTTGCATTCCTCGTTTAATTTTTTTTCGAGATTTCCTATGGTAACAGACAGGACATCAAACAATGCAGCATTAATCACATTCCTTCCGGATTGGTTCGGTGTATGCTTACGGAAAGTGTGCTTTCCCCATATAGATCCACACTTTTGCATTGCAGCAAGAAATTTCCCCTTTAACGCATTTATTTGTTTATCAGACATTTTGTTGATTTTTATCAATACCTCTGCGAGAAATTCATCCATATCGCCCCTATACTCACCAATGCCGTTAATTTCAAAGGCCATATAGCGATTAATAAATTCCCGGTCACGCATCGTTTTCTGATTTAAGCCGCCACCGGTGGCGCTAAGGAAATCCTGTTCGTTCGCAAGGTGTTTTAGCATCTTCGTCGCTGGTCCACAGTACATACAATTACGCATTTGCTGCCGCGATAATGGGGTACCACCATTTACCCGTTCAAAAATATCCAGCCGCGCCCTTTCAGGGACTTTTTCATCAAGGATGTACATGATGAGCTGAGTGTCCTCAAGACGATTTTGTAGTTTAGTTGGTAAATCTTTAAACTTTTTTCCTGAAAAATAATTATTGGCAGAATCCATATCTTTTCCACGTAACGCAAATTCGTTGTTTAAAAAACGTGAAATTGTTGTAAGCCGTTGTAAGCCATCTATCACAATGACTTTCCCGTCATTCCGTTCCGCAAGATAAAAAACGGGTAAAGGAATTCTCATTAACAGCGACTCGATAAGACGAGACTGTTTTTCAGGAGGCCATATAAAGTCTCTTTGAAAATCAGGATCCAAAATATAGTTGCCCTGCTCAATGCGGCGGCAAACTTCATGGACAGATCGTGGCATATCTCGAATAAGCAGACTATCTAATGGATAATCATGCATCTCAAGATCCGGCGAATCATCCAAACCATCCAACTCTTCCTTATCGGTAAGAGAAGCATCCAAATTGCCCATTTTATTGTCTTCTTGCAAGAAAATTCTCCTGTAAATCTGTTTTTAGTCTACCATTATTTTCTTTTAATGGTAATAGCACGCGTTGCCCCATAAAAAGCCCAACAGACTGCTAACGCGGAGCGTATGTAAAACCCGCTGGTGGGCGAAGTGAACGCCTCTCCGCCCCCAACGAGGCGCAAACAAGTTTGCGGCGGCAAAACGCTAACGCGGAGCGTATGAGAACCCACTGGCGGGCGAACCGAAAACCGCTCCGCCGCCAACGAGCGGCGGCAAGCTGCTAGCGCGGAGCGCATGTGCCTCCATGGCAAATGGGTTTTATCATTAAATTAAATGTGCTAGGGTTATACTTAACGGAACCCGTAGTTTATGCGGCGCTTGCGGGATACCCAATTGCGCGTAAACTTAGCTTACACACTTGGATAAGGGAATTTTGTTCCGGTATTGTGGAGGATCTTTTGGAAATCTCAAATTTTCAGAAAGCTCGCTATGAGTATAAACCTAAGCTGCCCGCGCTTCTGGCAGGAAGTTTAGACGAATTAGACGTTGAGATGGAGGAGGCGGCAGCGGCGTTTCCCGGTCAACAGGAACTTAGGACTATGTTTAAGCATAGCTATGGAAAGCCGGCAGCGCGCTTTGTTAAAGGAAAGAACCCAAAAAACAAACACCTCTTAAATATAGGCGTGATTCTTTCCGGCGGGCAGGCTCCGGGCGGGCACAATGTTATTGCCGGACTGTTTGACGGCCTTAAAAAAGGCAATCCCGCGTCAAAATTATACGGATTCATGGGCGGTCCGTCCGGTCTTATCAACGGCAAGCATATAGAAATAGACGCGGAACTGGTGGACGAATACAGGAACACGGGCGGTTTTGACATGATAGGCTCCGGGCGCGATAAAATTGAAACGCCGGAACAATTTGCCGCTTCGCTGGATACCGCCAAAAAACTCAACCTGAACGCGATTGTAATAATCGGGGGCGATGACAGTAATACAAACGCCGGACTGCTTGCCGAGTATTTTTTGGATAATGACGCCGGAATTCAAGTGATAGGCTGCCCTAAAACGATAGACGGCGACTTGAAGCATACTCATATTGAGGCGTCTTTTGGTTTCGACACCGCCGTAAAGACCTATAGCGAGCTTATCGGCAACATAGCGCGGGATGCCAACAGCGCTAAAAAATACTGGCATTTTATAAAACTTATGGGACGGGAAGCAAGCCATATCGCGCTTGAGGCGGCTCTGCAAACACATCCTAATCTTTGCTTTATCTCGGAAGAAGTTGCGGCAAAACGCCTCTCGCTTGCTCAGATTGTCGATCAGATATGCGCGTCTGTGATAAAACGCTCAGAAAACAAAGAAAATTTTGGTGTAATTCTGGTACCGGAAGGACTTATTGAGTTTATTCCTGAAGTAAGAGCGCTGATTTCAGAGCTGAACGATATTATGGCTCAATATAAAACCGAATTTGATAAAGCCAAAACCTTTTCAGAGCAAAAAACATGGCTTAAAACAAAACTTTCACCCGTTTCGGACTCGCTTTTTGACAATTTCCCCGAAGAAATCGCCAGACAGTTGCTTATTGACCGCGATCCGCACGGCAATGTGCAGGTTTCACTCATTGATACGGAAAAATTACTGATACTCCTTACGGAAAAACAGCTTGCCGCGCTAAAAGCCGCCGGCAAGTTCAACGGGAGTTTTTCGGCGCACGGACACTTTTTTGGATACGAGGGGCGCGCCGCTTTTCCAAGTAATTTTGACGCGGACTATTGCTATACCCTTGGATTCGGCGCCTTTGCACTGATAGCCGCCGGACTTACAGGATATATTTCAAGCGTCCGCCGCCTTGCCGCTCCCGCCTCTGAGTGGATTGCCGGCGGAGTACCCATCACGATGCTGATGAACATGGAACGGCGCAAAGGCAAGAATAAACCGGTCATAAAAAAGGCCCTTGTAGATTTGGACGGAGCGCCTTTCAAAACTTTTGCCGCTATGCGGGATGAACTTGCTCTAAAAACCTGCTTTAGATACCCGTCCGCGATACAGTATTACGGCCCACAAGAAGTCTGCGGAGAAACAACGATAACGTTGAAACTGGAGCATGAGGGCGAAAAATGAGCGCCGGTTTTTGAATATATGGACGACATGGAACAAGTGTTACCAGTAGAAAATCACCGGAGCAGGGAAGAAGGGCTTATCGTATATCCGGTTTACTCGCGCAGATCGCAGGGGCTTTCCATAGGCATAAATCTATATCCTGACAAGAAATGCTGTAACTTCAACTGTAATTACTGCGAAGTTTTTCCGTTTGGGAGCAGCGTGGGTTTTTCGCAGGATTTGATGGAAAGCGGACTGCGGAAAGCAATAGCCCATGCCGCGGCGCGGAATATACCGGTTAAAGACATCTGTTTTTCAGGAAACGGCGAGCCTACACTCTCCCTTAACTTTGCGGAGGCATTGCGGAGGGCGTCCGCGATACGCGATTCTTTGCTCGATAAGACCGGCAATGCCGACACGGCGGCGCAATGCAGCCTTGTTGTGATAAGCAACGGGACAGGGCTTTTGCGGAATGATTGTTTTAACCTGCTGAAAGACTGTACGCGCCCGCCGATGGGGGTAAAACTCTGGCTAAAACTTGACGCGGGCAGCGCGGACTGGTACAAAAAAATTGACGGATGCTTCATTGATTTTGGACGGCTTATCGGGGCGATAAAAAAGTTTGCGGAGCAGAACGAATGTATCATTCAAACGATGCACTGTTCGGTAAACGGCGAGGCTCCGCCCATTGAGGAAATTTGCGCGTGGGCGGAACTCACGGCGGAGATCGCAAAAGCCGGAAATGTGCGGCTTGTACAAATCTATGGCAAGGCGCGACCGAGTCCGCGCGACCCTGTATGCGCGGCGCTTCCGTTGGATTCGCTTGAAGAACGCGCCGGCGCTCTTAAAATGGCGTTTGAAAATCTGGGTGTGATGAATACTCCTGTTGCCGTTTATACATGAAGTCTGATTTTTGGGACTTAAACAAGCGATTTTCGCCTGCGTTTTGCGAGGAATACACAGAAAGCCGCGGCAAAGAAGATTGAAGGCAGGCACGAAACGACTATTGTTAAGACCGGAACAGTCCCTATCACCGGAAAGAAATTTTCGGTGATACCGAATATCTCTAAAACCGAATAGACTGTTCCCGCATACGCCGAAACAGCGCCCAGAACAAGCAGCATCCATAC
>JAISCO010000404.1 GCA_031265535.1 Spirochaetaceae bacterium
TTACATCTACGAACACTTTTGAAAGCGTTGTTTTTTCCATGACGGCGCGTAAAAACATCGCGCTTATTTCCGGCAGTATGTTATTATTTATAACGGCGTCTATCAGCCGCGCTCCGGAAGCGGCATTGTCGCAGCGCCGGATGATCTCATCATTAACGGCGCTGGAAATTTCCAGTTCCGCCTTATAGTTCGCGGCGACTCGTTTTTTTATCCGGTCAAGTTTTAACTCAATTATACCGCAAAGAACTTCTTTGCTGAGCGGATAATACGGGACAATCTGCAAACGTCCCAAAAGAGCGGCGGGAAATGTCCGCATCATCGCGGGCCGTATAGCTTCCTCCAGAACCGCCGGGCCGGGTAAGTTGTTTTCGTCCACGCAGAGATTGGCGATAGCCGTGTCCCCCACATTTGTGGTTAAAATAATAATCGTATTTCTAAAATTTATAAGCCTGCCGGAACCGTCCTCCATCTGACCTTTATCAAAAACTTGAAAGAAAATTTCGTGTACGTCGGAGTGAGCTTTTTCAACTTCGTCCAAAAGCAGCACACTGTATGGTTTGCGGCGCACCGCCTCGGTAAGAACGCCGCCTTCGCCGTAACCCACATAACCAGGGGGCGCTCCTTTAAGCGTAGAAACTGTGTGCGCTTCCTGAAATTCGCTCATGTTGATGGTGATGATATTTTCTTCGCTGCCGTAAATTTGTTCCGCGAGCGAGAGTGCGGTTTCCGTCTTGCCCGTGCCGGAAGGGCCTGCCAGCATCATAACCGCTATCGGTTTGTTCGGGTCCGCAAGGGACGCGCGCGCCGTGGTTATACGTTTGGCTATCATTTCAAGTCCGTGGTCTTGCCCTATGACACGTTTTCTAAGTTCTTTGTCAAGCGTCAGTATCGACTGGATTTCATTTTTCATCATGCGCCCAAGCGGGATGCCCGTCCATTCCGATATGACGGATGAAACAGTCTGACTGTCTACTTGCGGGAAAACAAGCGGGTCTTCACCCTGCGCCGTGGAAAGTTCCTGTCGTTTTTCTTTCAATTCCTGCAGCGCGGTCTCGCTGGCTGCCGCTTCTTCACGGAGGCGGCCAATATCCGCCGCCAGCGCCTTTTCAGTGTCTGTCCGTTTTTCCAGTTCCTCTTTTTTCGCTTCTTCGATTTTAAGTTCTTCTTCTAGCGCGGCTATCTTTTCTTCGTGTGAAATTCCGCCGCACTCTTCTCTTTGCAGTATGTTTATTTCCAGTTTGACGGAATCTATTTTCCGCCGGCAATATTCAAGCTCGGCCGGTTCCGCGTTCTGGCTTAAAGCGACTTTGGCGCAGGCGGCATCCAGTACGCCGACCGCTTTGTCGGGGAGGCAGCGAACCGGCAGGTAACGGCGTGAAAGTTTGACCGCCGCGTCAAACGCCTCGTCCAGAATGCTTACCTTGTGGTGGGCCTCTAAAACGCCCGCTATTCCGCGCAGCATAGCCACGGCGGTTTCATCGTCCGGCTCGTCGATTATGATGTTTTGGAAACGCCGGGCCAGCGCCGGATCCTTTTCAAAGTATTTGATATATTCCTGATATGTAGTTGCCGCTATACAGCGGAGCAGACCGCGCGCCAGCGCCGGTTTTAGCAGGTTTGCGGCATCGTTCTGTCCTGCCTGTCCGCCCGCCCCTATCAGCGTATGCGCCTCGTCAATAAATAAAATTACGGGATTTTCAGAATTTTGCGCTCCCTCTATCACCTGTTTAAGGCGGTTTTCAAACTCGCCTTTCATTCCCGCTCCCGCTTGCAGCAGACCGAGGTCAAGTGAGAGCAGGCGCGTTCCTTTCAGGGATTCCGGTATGTCGCCGGACGCCAGCCGCTGGGCAAAGCCTTCCACTACCGCCGTCTTGCCGACGCCGGCGTCCCCTGTAAGGATAGGATTATTCTGGCGCCGGCGCATCAGTATATTGATGATCTTCCGTATTTCAAGGTCCCGTCCTGTAACAGGGTCGCATTTACCGGCGGCGGCCGCGGCGCTTATGTCTACCGTGTAAAGCCGCAGCGCCTCGCCGCTTCCCGCCGCAGCCGGCGCGCCTTTACTCTGAGCGCCGACTCCCGCCGCGGCAACAGCCGGAGCGGAAACTTCGCCGGAATTTTTTACGATGTCAATAAACTGTTCCGAAAGAATATCGCCGTTAATTTTTATAAATTCGCCGCTCATCTCATGAAGCTGCCGCGCGAATTCCGGCGTCTGTTTTAGAGCGATCATGATATGGCCGGTTCGTATCGCCTCTTCGTTAAACGCCAGAGATGTTATCATCCACGCTTCTTTTATCAGCAGTTCTACCGTGTTTGAAAAACCGGCGATAGAGGACGCGCCGCGAGGCAGTGCGTCCATCGCGCTTATCATGTTTTTTGACAGCAGGGCTTCGTCCAGAGCAAAAAATCGTATTATTTCATTCCAGTCTGTATTTTCCGACAACAGTATTTGATTTACCCAGTGCGCCAGTTCGACGTATGGACTGCCGCGCGCCTTACATAACAATGTGGCGCTTTCTATGGCTTTGTATGCCTTTTCGTCCAGTTTTGAAAAAAGTTGAATCCGTTTTAGTTTACTCATGCCGCATACTCCTTGTTTGCTTTTCCGCGTTCTATACGGTTAAATAGTGAGGCGTCTATTCTTAGTCGTAATTCTTTGCCGGTATCCCCAATCCAACAGTTATATCCTAAAAGCGCCGTTCCCGCTTGAGACCGCGCCGAATCGAGACGCACGGGTGAAACAACGCCTTTTGCAATCATGACTACCATAGCGCAGTCCAAAGGTCTGTCCAGATAGAGCCGCACTATCCGCTGTAATGTTCCAAGTCTGTCTAAATGGTTTATCAAAATTTGATAAATTTCAAAATCAATTGGACCTATCTCTATTTCAACTTGACGGGTTACGCTTAGGCATGAACGCCCGATTTGTATATTCAACCCCAAAACCGCTGTTTTGGGGTTGCCTAAAATCGCGTAATGGTCCGGTTTTAGGCTATAGGAACTTATAATAAAATCTTTTACAGTTACATTCGTTCTTAATATCCCGCGTAAAATATCTTCCAGCCCGCCGCGGTTTCTTGCCATAAATGAAAAATTCGCGGCATAAGAAAGCGCCGCTTTTTCCAAAGCGGCATCAAAGTTCATGTTGGGGGGCAGTCCCGTAAGACTCTGTATGATGTATTGTATGGGGTCATCGTCAGGCCGGTCAAAACAAATGCTCTGCTCATTTTGCGCGAAGGCCCGATAGTAAAGTACATGCATACGGTGGTTTATAATATCAAGGAAACGCCGCCATGTGTGGTCATAATGACTGTAAGAACGCTGGTATACATAGTTTGTAAACTCCAGAGGCATGGGGCCGTTGATTCCTAAAAGTCCCATAAAGTAAGTGAATATAACCGCGTCGATACCGTCTTTTTTTCCAACGTTGATTTCGGCAATATCGCTTGCGGGCAGGTACATAAACGGGGTCTGGCCAAAACGGATATTTTCATCCGAAAGGTTTTTTGCGTATCCCACCCTGGGTTTACCGGAATTGCTGTTTTCCAGCTTTCTAACAAGCCCCCAAAAATCAGGAGCGGAAATTTTTTGACGCAATTTGTGCGCCAATGCTTTAACTAATCTTCTAACATCTTCCATACGGCTATGCACCCGGATTGCTTGGTAAAAAAATGAAATTCCATCAAAGAATTGACGGCTGAGAACGATTTTAATAACTCGGCGATAATTTTTCCGAAAGTATAGTAGCCGATACCTGCAAGCGCGCTTTCGTCCAGAGTAAAACTTACTTTCCAGCCCATCTCAAAAAAAATAGCGCCGTTCTTTATGAAACGGAACGCCATGACTTCACTTTCCAGCGCGCTTATGCCTTCCAAAATTCGTTTAATCTCTTCGTCGGAACGTATCTGGTATGAACCGATAAGCGTCCTTAACGCCTCAAGCGGAAACTTGCCGTTCTGCCAGAATAGTGAGGACAGGTTAAAAGTGATATGGCTTAGCTGCGAAAAACCGGAAATCCCCTCTTTTTCGATGGAAGAATAATCCGGACGGGTGGGGTGCGTAATAAAAGAAGCGCTTTTAAGCAGCGGATTGCGGGAGATTAACGGGGTTTCCATTTGAATAAGCAGGCTCAAATCGCGGTTTGTACAGACTGTTTCCGCCGTGAATTGATACGCTTGTTCCAGTTTTTTATCCTGTGCCGAAAAAGAAACAAACATTTCAGTGCCGTCATAAGAGCTGCGCCGTTCGCTTCCTGAATTCACAAGCCGCTTGCGGCGGCGCTGGCTGAAAAAATTACGCTCAACTTTTTCCAGCAAAGGGTTGTCATCGTAAAAATTGCTGGCAAAAAAAAGAGTTTCGTTCTGCTCGTTAAAAAATTCCAGACGATTTATATTTACTACTTCATAATCGCGCGGCGCCGTTTTATCCGCCACCACATGGAATTCATAAGTATCAGGGTCAAACGTAACGCGGTCGGTGCGTTTTGGGAAAAGATTAAGAGTCGGCGCGCAATTCAAACGCAGCGCCCCTCCCTTTATATAAGACAGAGCTGATTCGCGCCGGTTAAAAACCAGCAATAATTCAACGGTACCCGTGTCTGATAAAAAAGCGTCTTTAATATTTTTTAGTCGAAAAAATTTGAAAAACGCGGGGTAGGCCAAAAAATTTTTCAGCAGTTTAATGCCGTAATTGCCGCCCCTTAGTTTATCCAACAGTAGATTTTCTTCAGTTGTAAGCAGCATATCTATTTGTACGCCGCTCAGCAATTTAAAAGAATCTCCGCTGCGGATATATATGTTTATTGTATCATGCAGTAACTGACGGAGTAACAGCGAAGCGTCCGCGTCGGATAAATTGATATAAAAAACAAGTTCCCCTATTGAAATTGATGTAAAGTTTTCAACAGCGTCAAGTTTTATGCGCAGCCCCGCGAGGCCGTTTTTTTCATTAATGCCAAAATCAGAGAGGCTGCGGGTGATATACTCTGTTTCTGTAACATTGATAGGAACAATCGGTATATCTTCCAAAGTTGAAAAACTGCACGGCGTGTTTATTGACGGAATAGCCGCGTCTAATAAAGTTCCCGCTTTTAGATAGACGCCCTTCCTCACATTTTCGTTAAGGTAGTTGGGATGAATCTCAAGCACCGCGCCTGACGGAATAGAATATAACGCGTTGGGGGCTACCGAATCCAATACCGCTTCCAGAAAATTTTTGTGACTATCGTCAAGTTTTTTTTCTACGCGGGCGGATAAAAACGCGGCGCCTTCAAGCAGCCGCTCAATGTATGGATCCTGACATTCAAAATCGCCTATGCCTAAACGTCCGGCAATTTTGGGAAATTCCTCGGCAAATTCCACGGATAGATTCCGTATGTATGCCAGATTGTCACGATAATAATCTAAAAGTTCCATTATTGGTTCGCCTTAATCGTGGTTTGCCTTAATTATTATATGTCAAACTTGTATTACCGGTTTCCAAATCAAGGCGTGAAATAAAAAGCATTTCTTCGTTGACCTGTGCCGCGATAATCACACAGCTAATACGCAGTTCCATCAATGAACGAATGGAAACATCCGCTCCGGCATATTCAACTTTCAACGAATCCGGGTCCACACGCGGCTCAAAATCTCTGATTTGTTTTTTTATGTGTTCAATAAGCTCGTGCCTGCCGGACTCTGAGCATACCCTGCCGCAATAGTCGGAAATGCCGTAACCCAACACGGAATCTTCCACATCCTCATACCCTTTAAACTCTTTTAACGAAGGATGGGATCGTGAATAAAAAAGCATTTCAACATTTTTAAAAACATCGTCTTTAAGCTGTTTTTCCGTTATCACATTTTGAATACGTTCTGTTTTTTCATAGGGTTCTAAATCGGTCAAACGCCTAAGCACATAGGGTTTATACCGTGCTTCTTCTTTTCTCGTATCTATTGCCATAAGATCCCATGCTTTCCGCTGCCCCCCCCCCCCCCAACAACAAACTTATTTGTATATGTGGGGGGGGGGGGGGCTGTAGACAACAGCAGCTATTGGTTAGCTATCTGGTCATAAGACGCTTCAATGGCGCCGTCTTTGGAACCGTCCGGTTTGATAGGAGTTACCTTCCATGTCATTTTACCGGCTATCAGTTCCACTTCTTCCACAGGCTGCTGGGACAGCGGATCATCCGACCCGGTGTCAATGGTTTTTACTTCCGCCTTTGCCACACGAACATTTTCCATCGTCAGTTCATACACGGGAGTCTGAGACCCCGCTATCACGCGGCAATATTGGAAAACCGCTTTTTCTATCTTATTGCCGTTCATGCAGTAAAGCTGCAATTTAGGCGTAGACTTATCTACCGCATGAGTAAAATGAAACGGCGTAAATTGTCCGCGTCCCGCGACATCACCGCTGCGCTGAATCGAAACATTCTGCGTAGATCCGTTGGCAAAAGAGATAAGTTCTACCCACTTGTCGTGAGCTTTGTCCGAGGCCTGTCCCTCAATCCCGTCCAACTGTAAAAAATAAACACTTGCCATAATTTTACCTCCAATAGTAAAACATTTAATTAGGCAATTTCAAAACTATCGTGTTTTGAAACTGTTTTTAACTCTTTAATAATACAACCATTTATACCCGCAAATGTTACACAAACCGGTTATATGCCGGCAGTTTTACTTTTAGCGCTAAAAGTAAAACTGCCGCCCGCCTGTTGCTCTGTCTACTACCCGCTGTTAATTGTTAATGAGTGGGGGTAGCGAAATAGACCGGAATGTTCGCCAACTTTCGTTGGCGCGCGCAGCGGAATGAGGACTATGGAGCTAGGGGGAGCCGCGTCGAAAAGTTCATCATAAACTTCAAAATTTGCCGCATTGGATAAATGCGCTTCCCCTTTTATTTGAAACCAACTCAACTCCTAATTGTTAATTGCTCACTGCTAATTGTTCACTCCTCACTCCTCATTGCTAATTGTTCACTGCTCATTCCTCATTGTTAATTGCTAATTGCTAATTGTTCCCTTAATCGTTGTATCGCACACAGCGCGGCAAGCCGGAAAGCGGGTCTATAAAACTAAGCTGTACCGCCCGCAGAGCAAACATGGAAGCATCCCCTTGCCCTCCGTAAAGAACGTCTCCCCGTATAGGCAGCCCCAGCCACGCAAGGTGGCATCGTATTTGATGGCGGAAACCCCGCGTAAGGCGCAAATTGACGCGCTGGAAATTTTGCGTTTTTAATCCCAGACTAAGTATTTCCGTCCGGTATACGCGGCCGTTCGATTTTTGAGAGGGGACTGCGCCGGGCAGAAGCGGGCGGACTGATTTTCTGCCCTTTCCATAGTAACGGAAAGCGGAATCCAGATAAAAGCCGCGGCACATTGATTCGGGGAAAGCCGTGTAAGACACCGTGCATGGAGGAAAACCGGGCAAAGATGACGCCTTGCCGCCCGCTATGGCTTCGTACTCTTTTACAAACAAGGATTCTTTTTGCTGACGCAGCATACTATCCATGACCCGCTGTGTCAGAGCGGCAAACACCAGCCCGCATGTTGGATAATCAAGCCGGTGCAGCAAACCGCCTTCAAGCGCCTTCCGTCCCCGTACGGAACGGAAGGCGGGGAAACGCTCAGCGCACCAGGCGGACAAAGTCCCGCCCTCGTCCTGCTTTAACGGAGCGCTGTGCATGAACGGAGGTTTGTACAGTATAAGGTACCCGCCGCCTGAAAAAACAACAAAAGGCTCACTGTTTGACATTGGTTCATCTTGGCAGCCCGCCATAGCCGGCGGCGCTCACGCGGCTATGGCAGCAATTCTATCTCGAACTCAAGGAAACTGTTGGGGGGAATAAGCCCGTTACCCGCGCCGCGCTCGCCGTAAGCCAGCTCAGGCGGTATCACGACCACGCGCTTTTCTCCGGCGCGCATATCAAGCGTCATCTCGTCCCAGCCGGGGATCACCTGTCCGGTACCGACATTGAATTCAAGCGGCGCTCCGTGCATATCGGAAGCATC
>JAISCO010000276.1 GCA_031265535.1 Spirochaetaceae bacterium
ATTGTAACGCGAAGCAATTTTGGCTGCGGATCATCGCGTGAACACGCGCCTTGGGCATTGGAGATGAACGGCATCAATATAGTGATAGCTGAAAATTTTGCCCGCATATTCAGACAGAATATGTACAACTGCGGTATGCTTGCGGTGGAATTGGACGGCGGCATAATTGACAGCTTATTCAAAGAATTTTCGCGCGGCGGGGCGCGGCTTACAGCCGATATAAAAAAATCTCTGTTGATATTTTCCGGCTTTTCCGGCAATGGAAAAGAAAAAACTGTTCCATTCACGCTGGACGGATTCGAGCGCGCCCTTATCGAGTCCGGCGGCTGGCTTGAGTATGCCGAAAAGCATTACTAGCGTCTTGACATCTTTCAAACTGTTTGTAGAGGTCTCAAGACCGGAAGAAGAATATTTTACCTCAAAGTCGAAAAAGTCGAAGAAGGAAAGAGGGAGTCTCTTTAGGCTGCCGGATGATTTTTAACTCGAAAACTTGTAAGGAACTGCGCAGAAATAACATGACCATTTTGTCATGTTATTTCTTTATTGTGTAAGCAATTAGAATAAAAATTGTAATGGTGAAGGGCGTAACTATATATGGCTAATGTTTTTGATTATCTCGACTGGCGCGGGGATTTAGATTTTTGTAACGATCCGTTTAATGCCGTTGATAATATTATTTTTTCTATAATTTCTTATTATCCTTTTGACGGAATCGTAAGCGGCGAGTTTAAAACGAATACTATTCCGCTGCCGGAAGCGGCTAAAGCTCTTATTGAATTGATAAAAAAAGACCCAAATGTTGAACATAAATTTGTTTTCGGACAAAATCAAATAAATTTCTTGACACGGCTTGCGGAAGCGCCGCGCTACCATGATTGTATACTCTGCGGATATGTAAACAAAGTTGATATTGCCCGTGAAATGCAGTTTTCCGCTGTCACTATACTTGCGCCGAAAACCCCGCCTTATATTGCATTCCGTGGAACAGACTCCGCGATTGTCGGCTGGAAAGAAGATTTTAACATGATATTGAATGACACGATACCGGCGCAGCTTGAAGCGGCGAGTTACTTAAATAACGCGGCAAAATATCTTAGCGGGGGAATAAATACCGGCGGACACTCCAAAGGCGGAAACCTTGCCGTTTACGCCGCCGCGTTCTGTGATAAATCCGTTCAAGACGGCATCGGCGCAATTTACAGCAATGACGCGCCGGGGTTCAATAAAAAAATTATTACAAGCGATCAATATAATGCCATTGAAACAAAGATTGATTGTTATATTCCGGAAGGCTCGGTTGTCGGGCTTCTTTTTGAATATGTAAAGAATTATAAAGTTGTAAAAAGCTCGGAAACCGGCCTTATGCAGCATGATCCTTTTTCTTGGGAAGTAAAAGGAAAAGATCTGGTTCATATCCCCGCAGTTTCAAAACATAGTATTGCCGTAAATGATGTGCTTATGGAATGGCTTGAAAACATGGATTATCAAACGCGGACAGTTTTTGTAGAAACATTATTTAACGTAGTGAACGACGCGAATATAAAATCGACTTATGATTTTACCGAAAACAAGCTTAAAAATGCGGCTATGCTTATAAAATCGCTGCATACGGTTGATGGTGAATCAAAAAAAATGTTATTAAAAACATTTTCGGCTTTGATTAAAATAGCTAACCATAAAATATTTGTGGATGTAAATGATAAACTTCGTGAAAATATGCATATTACCCAATAGCATAAATCACAAAATTTTACCGGATATAGAATTAATTGACTTGTAGAGCTTGTATATGGTGGGGGGGGGGGGGGATGGCGGCAGTTTTACTTTTAGAAATTTAAGGAACAATGAACAGTTAGCAATGAGCAATTAGCAGTGGACAGTGAAGAATTAACAGGTGGGTTGGTTTCAAATAAAAAGGGGAATAAATGATACGTTATAAAAACGCCAAGCAAATTGAAGGTATACGTGAATCGTGCAGACTGCTTGCCCTCATGTATAAAGAAATGCTCCCGCTGGTACAGCCGGGCATAGAAACGATTGAACTGGACAGATGGGCTCAGCGCTGGATAAAAGAAAAAAGCGGAAAACCGGCTTTTTTAGGTTACGGACCGCGTGATAACCCGTTTCCCGCCGCCCTCTGCATATCGATAAATGAAGAGGTAATTCACGGCATACCGTCAAGACGGAAAATAAAAGAGGGAGACCTTGTGTCGATTGACTCCGGCATAAACTTAAATGGTTACATAAGCGACAGGTCGGTAACCGTTGAGGCCGGAAAAGTGAGCGAAGCTTTTCACCGCCTAAACACCGTTACCCGTGAATGCTTGTACAAAGGGATAGCGGCGGCCCGCGCCGGGGACAGACTCTTTGCGATAGGGCGCGCGGTTGAGACGCACGCCCGCGCCGCGGGTTACGGCATCGTGTATCAGTTTTGCGGACATGGCGTCGGGCTTGAAATTCACGAGGATCCGGCAATCTCAAACTGCCCTAAGGACGGACCCAATCCGCGCCTGCGCGAGGGCATGGTTTTAGCTATTGAGCCGATGATTAACCTTGGAACAGGCGAAGTGGATCTGTTGGAAGACGATTGGACTATTGTTACGTCTGACGGCAAAGCGTCCGCCCACTGGGAGCATACCATAGCGATATTTTCAGATCACACCGAGATTCTTACCGAAGATTAGACCTGCACCCGCCAGCGGGTTTCAATGCGCTCCGCCCGCCAGCGGGTTTCAATGCGCTCCGCCCGCCAGCGGGTTTCAATGCGCTCCGCGCCGGCATACCCAAAACGGTCTTCAGCCTCTGCCTTCAGATCCGCAAATGGCGGTTGGCATACGCGGCCGGGGGGCAGTGCTTTGATATCCGGTTTGCTTTGCAAAAAACCGGGCTTCCCGCTCCAATTGTTACCTTTTCCTTTTTACCTATTCCCTAATTGTTCACTGTTCATTTTTCAATTCAGCCCCCCGATATTCTATCAACCTACTACTGTACCGTAACTTCGCGCGTTGCTCTAAGCTCTGTTCCGTCAGTCGTTTCCGCCGTTATTACCGCCGTTCCAACAGCGTTTGCCTTTACTAGGCCATTCGGATCAACCTCTGCGATAGACTTGTTGTCTGAAGACCACGTAACAGTTTGGACGGCAGTGCTGGGCGTCATGATTGCGTAAAGAGATACTGTTTCAGTGGGGGAAAGCGTTAACGGGCTGCTGGCGTCAATACTAATGCCCGTCGCGGCGATGCCGGACAGTGTAACAGAAATATTGGCGGTATAAGAAATAGAGGTATAAGTGCTGTCGGTTGTCGTAACGGTAACCGTAACAGTATTTCCGGTATTGTCGACCAAACTGTAGATAATAGCCGTATTGTTTTCCAGCGGCCGTATAGACGCATTGGACGATGGATCTACCGACCATGTAACCCCTTTATTTGTAGCATTGGAGGGCGAAACCGTGGCAGCCAATTTAACGGCCGGTCCGGTAGTTTGCGGCGAGACAGAGATTACGCTTACGCCGGTAACCGGAACGCTCTGCCCGCCGACAGGCAGCATAAAAACATTAATAAAAGTGGGGGCGCTGTAGTAAGGGTTCAATGTCTGAGTGTCAAAACCCCGCATAACAATATACATAGAAGTATAAACATACTGCGCCGCGCCGGTCATGTCAGACTTATCCTGTATATCGGCATTAATTTCGGCTGATATATTCGACTTGTCAACAAGGTCATCGCTTGTTACAAACAGGCGGTCAGCCGGCTTGGGGTTAAACGCGCCGTTTCCGTTGGAACGTATCAGATTACCGGAAGAATCCGTCAGTATCGTATAGTATTTACGGCTTGTGAACGCCGTAAGCACCGATGATGAAAGATTATTAGAATCAACCGTGTACGGCTCAAGCGCCGTCCAGTCCGAAGCAAGCGTTGGGTTAACTGTGCTCCGTATCGCGGTGGTATTCACAGTCGCTTCCATTTTATCGCTTAGGTATATCCTGTAAAATATTTCATAGTCGGTCCCCAAAGTCTGTGATTGATTCGCTATACTCATGGTGGGGGTCTTTCCGGTAGAAAAATCCATGGTGATTACATCTGAGGCGCCGGGCAGGCGTATCACCGCCAGACTATTAAGGGTGGAGTTTACTGTTGAAACCGGCGGGAGATAGCTATAGCTGTCTATTCCGCAAGAAACCGACAGCAAGACAATAATAATCGATAGAAATATCCTAACCGGAATAAAGTTGTTTGTTTTCATTTGAATACCTTGGGGGGGGGGGGGCACCCCCCGCGCTTCAAAGGTTTTTGATTTCGCAAAAACGCTTTTCCGCTGCCCCCCATACAGGGGCTCCGCCCCCGTAACGCCCCCGAATCCCTCACATGTAATCATACCTTAATCCGCGGAAGAAATCTCTAAAAAAAGAATCCGTGAATGGGCAAGATTTGTCCAGTCTGTATCCGCCGGCCATTTTTCAATGAGGGCGCGGTAGGCGGCGACGGCCGCGTCATTATCGCCGCGCGCTTCTTCAAGACGCCCAACCGAAAACTGAGCGTGGGCAGCCGCCGGAAAATCCGCAAAGGCAAGTGCTTTTTGATAATTCGACAGCGCGGCTTCCAAGTCTCCCGCCGCCTCGCCCGCTACAGCCGCGTTGTACAGGCATACGGGAGCAAGGTGTGTCGAACCGCCCTTAGCGGCGCCGGCAAGCCACGCATCCTGCGCTTCTTTAAAAGAATTGCGCTCGTGATAAATATTCGCCGCCATAAGCCACGCGCGGGCGGCGGGATAACCGGAGCTCTTTTCACCTAAGCTCCGTAAATCGGTCAACAAATCATCAAAGGCGGCAATGTTCACAGAAGCGCTCGTGTCAAAGGCTATGTTCGCATCCGCGCCGCCGTCAATTTCAATATCAGAAATATTTCCGGTATCATAAATATTATTAATGGCTAAATTGCCCCTTAACTCGTTGTAACGTTCAACAAGAATATCCAGTTTGGCAATCGCGTCTTTTTGCATTACATCGCGGACAATCAGGGCCGCGACAAGGCCGACAAGTAATACAGCTATAACAATACCGGATATAAAAAAAGATTTACGGTTTTTTTCAAAAAAACTGTACACAATATCATCTTCTACGGCGCGGCTCTCTTTTTTTTCAATTTTTTCCATGCAATACTCCTATCGGCGCTCTTTTAAAATATAATGTTTAAGCCCCTACAAAATCCACTTTTATTCGCAGTGGGGTTTAATAGCCCGCCGCAAATTTTGCGCGCTTGCCTTGTTTGCGCCTTATGGCAGGCAGATTCATTTAGCTTTGGTAATATTAAAATCCCGTATCATTTTAGCTAAATATGTCCTCTGTATGTCAAGAGCCTTAGCCGATTCGGTCTGATTCCAATTGTGCTCTTTTAGCACTTTTTTGATAAAATGCGCTTTGAAAGCGTTCATCGCCGCCTTGAGCGAGCGGGAATCGTCCGTGGTCCCCGCGCTAAACGCCGATTCCGCGCTTGGAAATAAATCCTCTTTTGTAATAACGGATCCCGCGGCGGAAACACATCCCCTTTGCACACAATTTTCTAATTCACGAACATTGCCCGGCCAAGCGTGGGCTATTAACGCCTGCATAGCCTCGTCCGAAAAGCCGTCAAAGCGCTTTTTCATATCGCGCATACAGTTTTCAAGAAAGAAACGGGCAAGTTCCGGAATATCTTCGCTTCTTTGACGAAGCGGCGGCACATAGATAGGCAGAACGTTGAGCCGGTAGTATAAATCGTTCCTAAATTTTTCTTCGGCAACAAGTTTTTCGATATTTTTGTTTGTCGCGGCAAGTATTCGTACATCAGCGGTCTGCGGATCTGTCGAGCCTACTTTTTCAAAGGTTTTTTGTTGTATTACACGCAGAAGTTTTGCCTGTAAATCAAGCGGCAGGTCGCCAACCTCGTCAAGAAAAATGGTGCCGCCGCCAGCCGCCTCAAAGCGTCCCATGCGGCTGCTAACGGCGCCGGTAAACGCCCCTTTAACATGCCCGAACAGTTCGCTTTCCGCAAGGCCGGACGGGAGCGCCGCGCAGTTTACCCGCACGAAGGGGCCGGTTCTGCGCGCGCTGCGCAGATGTATTTGCTCCGCGGCGAGTTCTTTCCCGGAACCGCTTTCACCAAGTATAAGAACGGCAGAATCTGTGGCGGCAAGCCTGTCGATGACGGCAAGTTTTTCCAGCATCACAGGACTTTTCGCGATTAACGTATGGAACACGCCGCTTATTTCCAACTGTTCACGCAAAACGGCGGATTCATCCCTTACTTTTTCATAATTTTTTGCGTTTTGTAAAGCCAGCGCCGCCTGATTCGCGAATATTTCCAGCCATTCAAGGTCTTCATTGTAAAATTGTCCGTCATTTTTTTTGTTGATGACTTCAAGTACGCCCACACAACGCTCTTTTATCTGCATTGGGACTGCTATAATCGCGTTTAATGGGAAATCACTCTGTTCAAAAATGGCGGCAAGACGCCGTTCAGAGTTCTCAACATCATTGATAATGAGCGGCTTATTGTGACGGGCAGTCCAGCCGGCTATACCTTCGCCGACCGCGATACTCTTCTGTTCAAGGCGCATGTTTTCCACAAAACCTATAGCAACTTCAAAAAACAAACGTCCGTGTGTCTCGTCAACCAGCAAGAGGCAGGCGGAAGCCGCATCACAGAGTCTGCCTGCCGATTCAACAATTACGGATAAAAGTTCATGAACATTGGAATAATCCGAATTGCCCGAATTGCCCGAATTAATCAATGCCCCTATCTCAATCAGCGTACGGAATTTATCCGGGTCAACATATGTTAACATATAAATTTTACTTACGCCGCCAACTCACGAAGCTCTTTTAGGCCGCTTTAGACATAAACTTTTTTACGTTTCTCGTGATTTAAGCATATCTCCTAATGTAAAAGTTGAATGTCCGGTCTCTTCCGCGGCCATATAGCGGGAAATTTCGTCCCGTTGTGTCTTTTTTTTGTAATCCCGTACGGAAAAAGCCGCTTTTCGCTTGTCCGGCTGTAATTCCATAAGTACCGCCTTAATTTTATCGCCAACCTTATAAATCTTAAGCGCTTCGTCAGCGCTTTCTTCTTTTTTCTCCGTAAGGTTGGTTTTATGGATCAAACCGTCAATGCCGCCCGGGACCTTTACAAACAGTCCGAAATCGGTTATCGAACTGACTTCTCCTTCCACAACATCGCCAATTTTGTAAGCCGCCGCAAAACTATGCCATGGATCTTCGCTAAGCTGTTTAATACCAAGCCTGACGTTCCTGCTTTTGGCATCCGACTCCAGCACAATGACGTCTATTTCCTGTCCCAGTTTAAGCTCGGCGCTGGGATGTTTAATTTTCTTTGTCCATGAAATATCATCGCTATGCAAGAATCCGTCTATCCCTTCTTCCAGTTCTACAAAAGCGCCCGAGTTAGTAACTTTTACTACGGCGCGCTTAAGCCGGGTTCCTACGGGATAACGTTCCGACAGATTTGCCCATGGATTCGATTTAACCTGTTTAAGCCCCAGCGATACGCGCCCCGCCTGCAAGTCGTAGCCCAAAATCATACATTCGACTTCATCCGCTATGCTTACGACATCACCGGGCTTTTGTATTTTCTTAATCCATGAAAATTCCGATATGTGGGCAAGTCCCTCTATACCTTCTTCTATTTCTATAAAAGCGCCAAAATCGGTGAGTTTTGTGACCTTGCCTTTGACTACATCATTCACATGATACTTATCTTCAAAATGTACCCAAGGATCATCCGTAAAATGTTTTAACGAAAGATTTATACGTTTTTCTTCCGGGTCTATTCTGATAACTTTTACTTTTATTTTTTGACCGCGCTTGACAAAATCTTTGGGCCGCATCACATGTCCCCAACTCATGTCGTGTATATGCAAAAGACCGTCAAATCCGCCCAAGTCAACAAAAGCGCCAAAAGAAGTGAAGGATTTTACAATCCCGTCTATCTCGCTGCCAACCGGAACCGTCGCAAAGAATTCCGCCCGTTTGCTTTCGGCTGTATCCTCAAGCAGTTTTCTGCGATTGACAATTATGTTCGGTTTTCCGTCCGAATAGAGTCTTTCGACATAAACTTCCATTGTTTTGCCTACTATGCTTTCAGGCTTTTCGATGCGCTTTACATCGGCCTGACTTATCGGCAGGAATGCGTGGGCGTCGCCGACCATCCGGACGTCATAGCCGCCCTTAACCGTCTTTTCAATAAAGCCTTTAATGGGTAAATGCTCGTTAAAAGCCTGTTTTAGATCTCTCCACGCAAGTTTAGCGTCCGCCTTCTGCTTGGAAACGACTACTTCACCGTACCTGTTCTCTTTTTTTTCCAGAATAACCGAAACGGTGTCGCCGATTTTTGGAGGTTCCGGGAATTCCCCTAGAGGAATCTTTCCCTCCGACTTATAGTTGACATCAACAAAAACTTGATCAGCGGTAACCTGCATAACTGTGCCGGTAACAAGCTGCCCTTCTTCCAACTGCTCAAGCGCTTTCAGATACGCTTCATACTCTTGCTGTATTTGTGTTTGGGAGCTCTCATTGAGGTTCTCATCAAGGTTTTCATCGAGGTTTGCGGAATCTACCCCATTATTTGCTTCCATTTCCACTTCCATCTGACCCATGGTTCATCCTTTTAACCGTATTATCTCTTCTAATTTCTCATAAACTTGCTTTATCGTCAAGTGGGACGAGTCAATATACATGACTCCGTCCGCAATTTTTAGGCTGCCTTCCGGTTTATTTTTGTCTGTCTTATCGCGTTCTTCTATCGCGGATAGTATTTCTTCTATGCTGAGTTTAGATGTCCCCTGTCCATAGCGCCGGCGCGCCCGCGCCTCCGCCGAGGCGTCAAGGTAGAATCGCGCCTCGGCATCCGGGAAAACAATTGTCGTCATGTCTCTCCCTTCCACAATGGCGTCACGGTCTGTAGTTATCTTTTGTATCATGGTGTTAATTATGTGGCGCGCCGGTATGTTTGCCGAAACCCGCGATACCGCACTGTCTATCTTGTCGCTGCGCAGCATTGAGTTTACGTTTTCTCCGTCCAAAAACACCGCGCCGTCGTTGTATTCAAGGTTTATGGTCCGCGCAAGGCCGGCCACGGCTTCTTCATCCTGTATGTCTATGCCGCGTTGGATGCAGGCTAGTGTAAGCGCCCGGTATAAGTTGCCTGAGTTAATGTAAATAAAGTGTCTGCCGCCGTCCAGAGTTAATTGCCGCGCCAACATTTCCGCAATTGTACTCTTCCCTGACCCCGCCGGCCCGTCAATCGCTACTACCATAAAATGCTTTCTACTCATTATAGCACTCCCCCCCAATCCACGCAACCCGCCCGCCAGCGGGTTTACATGCCAGCCTGTGTCAAAAGTCATTGTCGCTTCCATATATAGCGTTATTTTCTTTATTATACGGTTTAATAACGCTATATATAGCGGTATCATTTCGATTTTTT
>JAISCO010000370.1 GCA_031265535.1 Spirochaetaceae bacterium
GCTCCATCGGGTGTCCACTCAATTGTTCTCATTTTTTCATCCGTCTTAATGTTTCTTCGATATTTTCTTTTACTTTTTCATGTGGTATCAATTTACCGTCTATTGCGGATTTTTCGCTCAAATGCAATAATTTTGATAAATTAATGGCATGAATTGTCTTTTCATAACTTTCAATATCCATTAAAACGGCTTTTGCTTCTCCATTTTGCGTAATTACAACTGGAGATTTTGAATCTTCAACATAATCCACAACCTCAGTAATATGGGCCTTTACATATGAGATTGGCTTCAAATCCTGCGACAAATTTATCATATAAACCTCCATGCCTTTTTTATAGTATATATTATTTTATATCATTAGTCAATAGGTTGTCCAATATTTTGACCAAGAAATTTCAATCGTATGGCGCATAAGGTTCCGAACCGCCTACTGGCGGTAAGGCCTGCAGGACAAAAAAGCGTAAACAGGCCTGTTGTGCGATGTGCCGGTACTTGCAATTTCTATTTTAAATATTTTTCCACATTTTCTTTCAAGAAAATATTTACTATGGTTAATTTGTTTTCAATTATTTACCCATCAGCCAAATCTTCTGTTAATAAATAATCGCAATTTGAATTAAGAGCCGATACAATCATCAAACAATCATATCCAAAGTTCTTGTGAATATTACGCGCTTGCTTTGTGTCTTTTTTTCCAATATCAAAACACTACATTGTTCTATCATTTAATACTTGCGTACTAATTATGCGTTCATATTTATCAACGGCCTTTTGCGTTATTATTTGTTTCTCATTTTCATCTTCCGAATACAAATAGATAAATACATTTGTATCAATAAATGCCCTACCGTTCATTTGCGACATCCCGGTCAAATTTAAATCCTTTTGTTTTTAGTTTTATTGCGGAAAATATTTTTCCGGTTTTATTTTGAGTTTGGTTATCTGTAAGTAAAATGACTTTCACAGGGGAAGAAATATTTTGTAAATATTGTAATGGAATATGTATAATACCATCATTTTCAATAACCGAACTAAATTCATATGCCTGCATAAAAACCCTCCATGGTTATTTTATAACATTTGAAAAAAATATGCAATATCAATTTTTATGCCTATCAATGTGTATATTTTTTTATACAATCCAATGAATTCACCGGCATTTCGCATAAGTTCCGGCTGTTTACGACATTTTGGCGGCCCGAATAAGGGCTTTGCGCAGCAAAGACCAGAGCTGGCAAAATGTGGCGGAGGTTTTGCGTGGGAATGAGCGAAGCGATTGACCTAGCAAGACCGCAGCCCGAGCCGCCTACTGGCGGCGTCCCCAGCGCAGCTGGGGCGCGTAAACAGTCCGCGGCAGCAAAGCTGCCGAGTTATGTGCAGTACGGCCGTACTCTATTTTTTATTATATTGTATATTAACAATAAATATTAAAATAGAGTTTATCAAAAATATACGGATAATTTGATTTACATTTTAATTTGTACCAAATCAAATAAATTCCCATATAAATCTTCAAACATTACCTCAATTCCCCAAGGTACGGTTTCGGGTTCCCCTAAAAATTTTACACCATCTCCTTTTAGACGTTCGTATTCTTTTTGACAATTTTCTGTTTCAATTGTTAATAAAACATGATCACCTGCCTGCAATCCAACGGCCTGTTTTTCTTTTTCGGTTTTTACCTTTTGAAATACAATTTTAAAATCCATTTGATTTATAAACGCCATTGAAACCCACCGTAAATCCTCGCCAAAAATATTATCACCAAGAACTTCCATTCCTAAATTTTTATAAAATTGTATTGCTTCGTCATACTCTTTTACCAAAATTGTCAAATGTCCCAGTTTATTTCCCATCACAAATGCTCTCCTTTGAGTTTAATTTTATAGACAATGATATAATATACAACTTTTTTTGTCAATGGTTTTTTTACAACATGGTTTTTTTACAATTATTTTCAAAAAACTTAGGCAGTATTGCACATAACTCAGTATATACGAACTTCGTATATACTGAGTTATGCCGGCAGCATATACGAAAAGCCCGATGCGCCGTTGTCTGCTCACCTACGCTATCACCCGCGTCTGTATAGTGCTTCTATTTTTTAAATATCAATTAGCCTAGCGAGGGACGGGGCGTTGCGGGAATGTT
The DNA here is from genome assembly GCA_031265535.1 of Spirochaetaceae bacterium. Lineage (GTDB taxonomy): Bacteria > Spirochaetota > Spirochaetia > Treponematales > Breznakiellaceae > JAIRMY01. The sequence goes on from JAISCO010000370.1 coordinate 2,152, forward strand.
CAGATACTATCCTTTAGGCAGCAGTTTTACTTTTAGTGCTAAAAGTAAAACTGCTGCCCGCCTGCTTTACCTATAAGGAAGTAAGAGGTAAGAAGTAAAAAGTAATAAGTTTCTAACTGTTCATTGTTCCTTTTTACCTGTTCCTTTTTCTTTTATCTGTTCCTTTTTACCATAAATTTTTTAAAAGTAAAATTGCTATCCTTTAACTTGTTGACAGTGGGCGACAGTTGACAGTAGGAGACTTCCCCATTCTTATGCGATACTGTAGGCTATGGTAAACTGGGAATTGCTGGGGGTATAATTGGCTAAAGCGATAATGATACAGGGTACGGCTTCGAATGTTGGAAAGAGCATAATAGCGGCCGGACTTTGTAGAATATTCAAACAGGACGGCTATAGAGCCGCTCCGTTCAAGTCGCAAAATATGGCGCTCAATTCTTTTATAACAAAAGACGGGCTGGAGATGGGCAGGGCGCAGGTGGTTCAAGCGGAGGCCGCCGGCATAGAGCCGGATGTCGACATGAATCCGGTACTGTTAAAACCGTCGGGTGATTCACTATCGCAGGTTGTAGTGCAGGGGAAAATTTGGACGGAGCTTAACGCGCGTGATTATTACCGGTTTAAGCAGCGTTTAACCCCGCTTGTAACAGAATCTTACAAGCGGCTTGCCTCAAAATTTGATATTATCGTACTGGAAGGCGCCGGCAGTCCGACAGAAATAAATCTGCGTGATAACGATATTGTAAATATGTTTATGGCGCGTCTGGCTTCCTGCCCCGTGATTATTGTCTCCGACATTGACCGCGGCGGCGTGTTCGCGTCTCTGGCTGGAACCATGCTTTTATTGACCGAAGAAGAACGCAGTTATGTTAAGGGGCTTTTAATCAACAAATTCAGGGGCGATAAATCGTTATTAAAAGACGGTTTGCGGCAAATTATGGATATAACCGGAAAGCCGGTAATAGGGGTAGTTCCGTACTTCCGCCTTGATATTGACGATGAAGACAGTCAGAGCGAGCGTTTGGAAAATGTGTCTAAAAACGCTATAACAATCGCGGTGCTTCGCCTGCCGCACATGTCAAACTATACGGACTTTAGCGCGTTGGGCAGAACCGGCGGCGTATCGGTGCGGTATTGCGACAAAGCGGCGGATTTTAATACGGCGAGTCTTATCATAATACCGGGAACCAAAAACACGATTCATGACCTTTTGTGGATGCGGAAAAACGGTATCGAGAACGCCGTAAAAAAACACGCGGCGGCGGGCAAACCTGTATTCGGTATATGCGGCGGCTATCAGATGCTGGGTATGCGCATATCGGATCCGTTTAACGCGGAGGGCGGCGGCGAGATCGACGGGATTGGACTTCTGCCTTTAAGCACGGTATTTGAAACTGAAAAACAGAGAACACGGGTAAGCGGAAAGTTTTTAGAAATCGGCGGAATGTTTTCTGAATTATCCGGTAAAGAAATTGAAGGCTACGAAGTTCACATGGGAACTACAAAACCATACAATGATGATTCGCGTCAATATAAACCTTTAGCGAATGTAAAAGATTCTGTGAGTGGAAAAGAATTTATAGACGGCGCGTACAACGGAACGGTGTACGGTTCATACATTCACGGTTTATTTGATGCGGGGGACACGGCGTCTATCATAGTGAAAGCCTTGTACAACGCGGATTATCTTGAATATGACTGCGCGGCAAATACAATTTCGACAAAGCAGTATAAAGAAAATCAATATGATACGCTTGCGGGCATACTGCGCGATTCTATTGATATGGATGCCGTATATAAAATATTAGATGACGGTATAGAGGTAATATAATGAGACCGGAAGATATAGAAAGACGGAGCCTTGAAATTATAGGCAAAGAGCTTGCGGAACGCAGGAATGGGCGCGTAAAACCTGCCCTTGAGGATGCCGTTATAAAACGTGTCATTCATACAACTGCCGATTTTGATTTTGATGATAACATTGTATTTACGCATGACGCCGCTCAAGCGGCATTTGATTTACTGCGCTCCGGCGTAGATATTGTTACCGACACAATGATGGCGCTGACCGGTATAAACAAAACCGCTTTTTCAAAAGTGTGCGGAAATAATGCCCGCATCCATTGTTTTATGGCGGATGACGATGTGGCGGCGGCCGCGGCGCGTAACGGCACGACACGCGCCGCGGCGTCTGTAGACAAAGCCGCTTTACTCGGAAAACCGCTGATATTCGCGGCAGGCAACGCGCCTACCGCGCTTATCCGTATCCACGAACTGATAAACAAAAACATTCTGGACGCAAAACTTGTAATCGCCGCCCCCGTTGGTTTTGTAAATGTTGTGGAGGCCAAGGAATTGTTTTTAGACGCTGAAATTCCGTGCATAATAGCGCGCGGCAGAAAAGGCGGCAGCGCTGTTGCCGCTTCAATAGTAAACGCGCTGCTGTATTTTAATCGGTGAAATTTTATGGAGTTTGTGTGATGGGGGGGGGGGGGATATGGTAAAAAAGAAAAGAGAAAAAGGAAAAAGGAAAGTGAACTTCTTACTTTTTACTTCTTCCCTCTTACTTCTTAATAAAGGGGGAAGCGCATCAATCATAAACCGTTAAAATTTTGAAGTTTATGATGAATTTTTTCGACGCTGCTCCCCCCGCCTAAAAACGGCACGCGAACTAGTGAGCGTGAGTGAGTATGTGGCAGCATGGCGTAGGCCCCAAAAGAGTTACTGTTACATGCCGCTTAAAGGCCGTCTCCATAGTCCTCATTCCGCTGCGCTCCATTCCGGTCTATTCCTCTACCCCCACCCTCTAATATTGAGGAGTGAGCAATTAGCAATGAGGAATGAGGGCGGCCAAAAGCCTTTTTCGGACCCGACAGCACGGAGTAAAAGTTGCTTACAGGATGCTAACGCGGAGCGTATGTGCCTCCATGGCAAATGGCCGGCTACATCAAAAAATTATGCAGTATTCGTTTTTCATACGGCTTTAACGCCGTGAATTCAAGCGTCAGACTTTCTTCGTTGCGGATTATACGGCAGACAGGATCAAGTATCACGCTTCCGGTACGGAGAGAACACCCGTGTAATTCTGTCATAAGTGCTAAATTTTTAGTCAAACGCGGCTGTTCCGGCATAAAAACCACCCCGTCTTGTGATATTTTTGTTACTTTTCCGTTAATAAGCGCCCCTGTCAATGGATTCGTGATGATCATAGCCAGTTTTTTTGAATTTTTAGGCCTAACGGCAAGATGATTAACCCACTCGACAGCAGAAATATACGGCCTAAGAACCTCACGCAGCCGGCTTAACGACCGTTTGTCCAGATGCGCTTCGCTCAACAGACAGTCTACATTTAAGAATTTAGCTTTTTTGCGTTCCTTATCGGGAAAAACCGGGCCGTACAGTACGATTGCCGCGCATACTTCCGGGGGACGCTCACTACGAATAAAAGAAACAAGCGTCTTCCAGTGACGCGGAAAGTCCGCCGCGCTTACAATAATACCGTCCGGCGCGATCTCGTCAATATTATCCATCGCTTTAAGAATATGCTGATAATGGATTAGCTCCGCGCCCAGATCTTTTACATAGTCCGCGATCTGTCCATATACATCAGATGAGCCGAGTACAAGCAGCAACTTCATTCAAAAATCCCACAGTTAAGAACTTGCGAGCCGCAAGATTTAGGCAGCTTTATGGAGAAAAGCATCAGTACGCATAGAGGCAAACGCTTTACGCCGTTGCCGTAGTGGATCCGCATTGCGTTAGAGAGACAAAAAACTAGCCGGGTCGTTATAGTAGCCTTTCATGCGCTCGTCTATCAATGCGGCTTCTTCAGAGTTTGCCGGTTCTATAACGGATTCCCAATGGCCCGTATCATCGGCAAGGTCGGCAAGTAACGGCCTTAGCGCCGATAAGTGGCGTCCATGTATGCCGTCAATGTAAGCTTTCAGTTCTTTTCTCAATGCATCCGCGCTTTTCATCTTCTTCCCCTGTTCTTTTTCTTGTACGCATGGCCCCGCGAGTCTATATGCGTAACAAAAATGACATTGTCTTCTACGCGGTATAATACGCGAAAACGGCCTATCTTTAGCCGCCAATGCCCATAATGCTCCGCTAACGGCCTTATATCTCCCTCCGGCGGCGTTTTTCGCAGTCTTTCCAGGGCTTCTTTAATCTTACCCTTGAAAGGCTCAGGCAGGCTCCTTAGATATTTATCCGCGATTGTGTGTAATATTACAGTCATTAAGGCCCTATGCTCTAATTATAATACAATCATACCGCATTACCGGCAATACCAGCAATTCCGATTTCAAAACGAAAATCAGCGCAACACGGATGGCCTCCGCAAAGAGGTAAAAAGGAAAAGGGAAAAAGTAAAAATGAGCAATTAGCAATGAGGAGGAATTAACAATGAAGAATGAGCAATTAGCAATGAACGATGAATAATGAAAAACAGACAGGGGAATTCAAGTAAAAGGGAAAAAGTAAAAAGTAAAAA